>JBDRDZ010000101.1:0-5333 GCA_043820165.1 Patescibacteria group bacterium | reverse complement strand
AGTCAACATTTACTAAAGTAGAGCAGAAAACATACGACGTGAAACGAAAGTTTTCACCGGAAGAGGTGATTGGGGTTCTATTTTCATCATCATTTTCAAGCCCTGATATGTTTATTCGGAGAACAATGCGGTTTGAGAGTAAAATTCGTGCTGTATTAGCGGAATATTTACAAAACAACCAGGTTGAAAAGACAGAAAAGTATTATTTGCTAATCGGGAGACGAATATAACGACGGGCCTATAGCTCAGTTGGCTAGAGCGCCGCATTCGCATTGCGGAGGTCGGCGGTTCGAATCCGCCTAGGTCCACCAATTTACTACCAGGCCAATGGGGTTCGCCGGTTCACCGTGCAAACATCGGCTCACCCATTTTGGCGGTTCGAAATGAAGTAGTTCATTTCTCACTTCGCCAAAATTGTTTCACGTGAAACATTGTCTACAATAGACTAGACAGAACAAAAGCGCCACTTTTCCACAGGTGTTGTGAAAAGTTTGGGAGTAAATTGTTTTGTTATCCACAGTTATTAGATATTCAAATAATTTATTTGGCTAATGTTGGCCTATTTTTCTTTTGACCACTAAATTTGTTCAATGATATAATTGTAGGTGCATGAATAGAATTCGTTTTGCACTCATTGCTACTGTTTGTTTTATGCTGCTAATGAGCCTTAGCAGTCTGGTTCATGCTAGTTCGTCAACCAATTATGAAATTCGTTCCGATGTTATTGGAACGGGTGGTAATGACACCAGTAGTTCCGCATCGTATGAATTACGGGACAGTGTTTCTGTGAATGGTTCGGGAGCAAGTTCATCGTCCTCTTACAATATGAGCGCTGGCTATCGTCAAAGAATTTTTGACGAATTTGCTAATTTCATAGTGAAGGTTCAGAATCGATCATCTCAGGTTGCGGCCACAAGTCTCTCAGGTACAACTGTGGCCGTCACGAACGTATCCGGATTCTCAGTCGGTAATTATATCGTTGTGATTCAAGACGAAGGGCAAAACCAGGTGGCGGCGGTTGGCAAAATCGCTAGCATTTCGAGTCCGAACATTATTGTTGATTCTTGGACAACTGGTGGAGTCACTCCTACGATTGACAGTAGTAATGATGTGGTCTACTCGCTTGATGCATCGACAGCCTCGCTTGGAACGCTTGCTGATTCCATTGTGGCCACAGGAATAATTGCTTGGGAAGTTAATGTAGATAACGATGAAGGCTATAACATTTATGTTTTGGAAAATGACGATTTGAAAAGTGGCAGCGATGTACTGCCAGATGTGACTGACGGTTTGGTCTCAAGCGGTGTGTCAGAATACGGTGGGCGTTCGTCAGATACAACACTAAGTGCTTCGACTTTCGATACTAGTGATACTGCTTTTACGAGTACTGCCGCACAAGTAGGTAGTCGGGCAGACGGCACATTTAAATCAAGAGATTTTCTAACCTTGAAAGCAGCCATTATTAACAATCAGGTAGCCGGAACTTATTCGCACACGTTGACGTTTGTATATGTGGGGGATTATTAAAGCCTGTTTATTGGGGGCATTCATCGGATGCTCGTTTTTTCAGCCACTCAAAGTTAATGCTACGTCTATTGCTCCAACTGTGATTGATCTTGCTGTCACTCAGGGGATGGAAGTGGTAACACAAATTACCATCATCAATGATTCAGAAGATACAAAGAATTATACGCTCAGCATGATTGGTGTGGACGTTGGAACATCACCGGATAACATGACATTTTTTGAACTGGATGAAGATACAGCGTCGTGGTTCGACCTTTCACAATCAAATCTTCAGCTGGCAGGGAATGAGGAATTAGAAATAGAACTAATGATTACCCCATCATTAGTCGCTCCGTCACAAGTAGTAACAATTGGTGTGCAGATTCTCGAGAACGTTGAGGCTAGTTCCGGCGTGGGCGTATCCTCTGGATTTATCTCACTCGTGTTTATTACAGTTGGCTCTGACCTAGAAGAGAATTTTGAACTTATTGGCTTCTCTTTTTCTCCAAAAATTGCTGCGTCCTTACCGATTGAATTTAATGCCACTATTCAAAATCGCGGACAGCGTGTGGTACAGCCGGAAGGTTTACTCGAGATAGATAATATTTTTGGTAAAACGGTCAAACGGATTGAGATCAACCCAAACTTCAACCGCGTCACTCAGGATCAAATTCGAACTTTCAACATGACCTGGGGAGAAGGGGAGAGGAATCAAAATTTTTTCAAGGGATTGAAGCAAGAGATTGAAACGTTTCATTTCGGTGTCTACAGAACATCAGTTGAATTTCGTCCCTGGATAAACGGTGAAACGATTAGTGCAAAAAAAACGCTAATTATTATTCCTTGGCGAACAGTATCAGTGGCACTATTACTGATATTTTCAGGAATAACATTAATTAAATGGCAGCGCGCAGCAAAAGCGTAATATGCTGAAGCGGTTTACAAAAGAAAAAAAATTTTTCTTTACAGCAGTATTTGTTCTGTTGTGTGTTTCGCGAGCTCAGCTTTCTTTGGGAGCTACGGTAACGAACGTTTATGATCAGCCTGCTTCGCTGGTCACTAGCGCACAATCAAATCACAAATTTTCAATCACTATTTCTAGTTCAGTTGATGAAGGCGACACGCTGGTCCTGACTTTTCCTTCGGCCTTTGATACTTCCACCATCATCGAAGACGATGTCGACATCGAAGACGATGCTGTGGAGATATCAACGGCGGTAGATTGTAGCGGTACAGAGAAAGCCGCTGTTAGCATGATTGCTGACGCGCTCACAATCACTATTTGTAGCGGTGATGGTGGTACGATTGCCGCCGCTAGTTCTGTCACAATTGAAATTGGAACCAATGCTTCAGCTTTTGGAACTGGTGCTCGCAAGATTACCAATCCGCCGGATGCAGCAACTTATTTTGTTGATGTTGATGGAACTTTTGGTGACAGCGGTTCAATTCCGATTCCGATTACTGGTAATTCTACCGGTGGAGTTAGTGCTATCGTTCCTGTTTTAACCAGCCCTCCGGGCGGTGGTGATGAAGGCGGTGGCGAACCAGAAGAGCCGCCTGTGGAACCACCGGTTGAACCGCCTGTAGAGCCGCCTGTGGAACCACCGGTTGAACCGCCTGTCGAGCCACCGGTTGAACCGCCTGTGGAACCACCGGTTGAACCTCCTGTCGAGCCGCCTGTGGAACCACCGACTGAGCCCTCAGAACCAAGTCAACCGACAAGTGGTGACGATGAGGAGGCTGTGGTCGAGCGCCAAGTGTCTTTGCAGCTCTTAGCTGCCGGAGGCCTCATTACTCTGAGTCCTGAAGGTGCCGAGTATGATGTCCTGCCACAACGAGAGCATACGGTTTATTTAGAAGTTACTGATTCAAAAAATATCGAATCAGTTGAGTTGTATTTGAATTCGACAACTGTAGCGTTGATTGATCTTGGATCAGGTTTATATCAAGGAACATTTTTTACTCCTCGGGTGGATGAAATCATGGTGGCTAGGGCGCAGTATCGTGATGGGGTGATTCGCGAACGGCAGTTCGGACTCGATGTTCAACCACTCGGTCTTGCTTATGAGGTTTCGAATAGTATCCGCACTCCGATTAGTGGCGCGATAGTTTTGGCATATATATATGACGGAGCTCAAGTTCAATGGGACGCCGTAAGCTATGGGCAACGCAATCCGATCTCGCTTGGTGAAACCGGCAGCTTTGCCTGGTATGTGCCGAACGGTCGTTATGTAGTCACGGCAGCGAAATCAGGCTATATCGATGCTGAGCGAACTCGCGATGTCACTAACAATATTCTCACCGCCAGCATCGAACTCAGGCTGGAAGAGGAGGTTATTGTGACTCCGGAGCCTGAACCGAAGCCAGAGCCAAAGCCTGAACCAGAGCCAGCGGGTCCAGTAAATGTTGGTACGATTACGGAAGGCGTTTCCAAGACAATCAACCGAACTGTTGAAGATGTTCAAGAAGCTGTTGATTTTATTAATCGGACACTCGATGAAATTCGCGAATCTCCTGAAGCTCAAACTGCAGCAACAGTTTCGCAATCAGTTGTAGTGGCTGGAGCTATCGGCAGCACAGTGATTCTCAGCTCATCATTCAACTTGATGCCGTTCTTGCAGTACTTGGTGACTGCACCAGTGCTTTTCTTTGCGCGTCGTCGACGCCAGCAATTCGGTCTTGTCTATAATTCTTTCACGAAAGTACCAATTGATTTAGCGATCGTACGTTTGTATAGCGAGGCCGGCAAGTTGATTAGAACCATGGTTACTGACCAAGAAGGTCGTTACTTCTTTAAAACTGATCCGGGGCGCTACATCATTAAAGTTGTTAAACAAGGCTTTGTCTTTCCAAGCGAATTTCTAAAAGATAAAAAAGAGGATGGTAAGCTTTTAGATCTATACACCGGTCAGATTATCGAAGTACGGGAAGATAATGTTATAATTGCTGCGAATATCCCGATTGATCCTTACGAGAAGCCAGAGACAAATATTCCAAAGAAGCTTGCTCTCCATCGATTCTTGCGCTTATTCCAAAATATCATTGCAATTACCGGTGTGGTTCTCTCGCTTTGTATCTGGATTATTCAACCGTCATGGTTTACAGCTGCAGTTTTCATCTTGCAGATTGGTATCTATTTGGCAACACAATTTTTAGCTAAACCAGAAAGAAGAAAGGGTTGGGGGATTGTGTATACTGGCAAGAATAATCCGATTGCCAATACAGTCGTACGTTTATTTGAGCCTCGGTACAATAAGTTGTTGGAAACAACGCTTTCAGATGGTCAGGGTCGTTATTCGTTTATGGTGGGGCCAGCAGAATATTATGTAACGTTTGAAAAGGCTGGTTATCAGAAAGAAGAAGTCAGACCAATCGATTATAAGGAAAAAGACAAACCAGCATTGATTTCGGTTGATGTTGAGTTAAAACCTGGAGAAAATAAACTAAAACAACAAGTTGAGTAGAACTTCGTGCTTTTCCAGATTTGCGTAAAAACAATTTTTACTCAGATCTGGGGGTATGAAATTAATCTCCGCACAATCATTTAAAGTTAAGATCGCCATGCTCTTCGTGGCCACGTTTGTCGTTGGTACGATGTTTAGTGTTGTTATGCCCTGGCTGATGAGCGTCAACGCTGCTTCACCACCAAATATTGTTTCCTACCAAGGGCGCGTTTTGAATGCAAATAGCGTGCCAGTGGCTAACGCCTCACTGAACATGGAGTTCCGGTTGTTTACAGCAGCCAGTGGCGGCACCTGTGTCTGGTCAAACTCATCGGTTGATTGCGATGCGAACACACCAGCGTCAACTGTGGCACGATCGGTCAC
>JBDRDZ010000100.1:0-25783 GCA_043820165.1 Patescibacteria group bacterium | reverse complement strand
GCCACGATAAATCGTTTCGTGTAATTTTGTTAATTCTCTGCCGACAGCAAGTAAACGATCGTCTGGTAGCTGCTCGAGTGTTTTAATAATGCGATGTTTTGATTCGTAAATCACGACTGTGTGATCAACCTCACCTATCTTATCAAAGAATGATTGACGGCCTTTTTTATGCGGTGGAAATCCCATGAAAGTATAGGTGTCAGCTGGAAAGCCGCAAACTGAGAGCAATGTGATCGCAGCGCTTGGTCCAGGGATGGGGATGACTTCAATGCCCGCTTTGATTGCATCGGCAACTAAAGCGCCACCAGGATCAGAAATGTTTGGGGTACCGGCGTCACTGACTAGCGCCACGGATAGTCCAGAATTGATTTTATCGATAATCGCTTGGCGTTTGGCTGGAGTTGAGTGCTGATGAAAAGAATCACGTGATACTGATGATCCAAGAACGCTTAATAACTTTCCGGTGACGCGAGTGTCCTCACACAACAACAAATCAACCCCCATCAGTATCTCTTTTGCACGTTCCGACAAGTCCTGGAGATTTCCAATGGGGGTGGCAACTACGTAAAGTTTACTCTTCGTTATTTTCATTGGGAATTAAGGTACCTGAGGAATCAACCTTGCTAACCATTGTTTGTGGATAGCCAGCTGCCCAACAGAACCAGAATGATTCAATTGTATCGATCTGTTCAAGCTGCGCTCCGGACCTCTTACCTGATACAGCATAACCTTGCGCATTCCAGACTGATCCGGTTTCTTCATCAGTATACTCGTCATCTTCAAAACTATAATTTAAGGCCACGACGGCGCTACCAAGTTCAGCTTTAAAGACACGTGTGATCTCCATATCAAAATCCCACAAAGCCGCTAGATTCATCCCACCAAGTTCCTCGTTAGCAGCGCCAACGCCTTTCATAATGATGTCAGCAAAAGCAATTTGTTCATTATCGTTTGCAAGTCCTTGAACAATCCACTTTGGTTGTAAACGGGCTTCCTCAACATGATTCAATGGGAAATAAATCATTTTTGATTCATCATAAGTACCAAACGGATGGCGGGTGTAGTCTCGAACGTAGCCTGTTTCGGTTGAGAGCACTTCCCCATTTGGGTAGGCTTTCTTCCAGTCTTTCCACTTCATTGCAATTGATGGGTAAACGTTGAGTTCGGTTTCAATCAATTCACCAGAGATTGCCAAACCTTTTAGCTGCCACCAGAGACTTTCTGTTTGACGATCCTTAATTAGAAAATTGTTATTGTAAATTTTACCAGCGTTTTCAAATTCCAGTACCTGACCGTCAACTTCCCGTTCAAAGACAATCGGCGTGCGGCAAAAAGCGCACATTGTCACAGCGATTTTTTTGCCGTTAAATTCATCGTTAACGACTTCGTGCCAGTTCAATATTTGGTATGAGTAAAAACGGTGTTGACCATCAACTTCGACGTCGATACCAAAAAGATCATCAGCTAGAAATTCATCTGCTGCAGTCACAGAGATGAATTTTGGATTATCAATAGCTGGGACACCTTCTGTACCGGTACCACTGTCATAAATTTGTTCCGGCGGGACTAAATATGACTCGCCTTCAAAGACTTCTGGTTCATCGAGCAAACCTTTAGTAAGTGTTGGCAGGTTAAGCTCCTTTTCGACTTCTTTATTACGCATTGATTGCACGCCAAAGAGGATGGCAATGACAGCAACGCCAAAAATTATTACAGCAAAGGTTTTTGTGATGTTTTTCATATTTTTTGAGAGATTGTCCATTTTTTACCAAAAATTGAAGATTGTTGCAACCTGTATTATATTGTATATTGTTATCTTACGATACCTGTAAATCTTAAATATTGAAATATATGGTACAAATGGGAAAACCGGCTCCGGATTTTAAGGAGGCAGTAGCCTATCACAAAGGCGATTTTCGAAAAATAAATCTAGGTGATTATAAGGGAAAATGGCTTATATTTTTCTTTTATCCTCGCGATTTTACGTTTGTTTGTCCTACGGAAATTCGTGGTTTTGCAAAAAAGCAAGCTGAATTTGCCAAATTGAATTGTGAGATTATTGCAGCTTCAACAGATTCTGAGTGGTCACACAAAAAATGGTTTGAAACTGAATTAACTGAAGTAGAATATCCGGTTATTGCTGATACGACTCAAGAGATCGCCCGTAGTTACGGTGTACTTAATGAAGATGACGGTTCTGCTGAGCGAGGCTTATTTGTCATTGATCCAGAAGGGATGATTCGATATATAGTTGTTTCATCAGGTTCGGTTGGTCGATCGGTCGAGGAGACGTTGCGTGTTCTCAAGGCGGTGCAATCTGGCGATCTGTGTCCAGTAGAATGGCACGCGGGTGATGCGACCTTAGGTAAGGCGTAAGAATAAATAAGGGCTTCGGCTCTTATTTTATTTTTTTAGTGATTTTTTTGATCAGCTCGTCTACTGGTTGGTCGGTTGTTATTTTGATCTGAGTTCCTGGCATATCGTCGTAGTCGGCTTTCAAACTATCATGGGTCAATGCAGTGATTTGTCGATCAGCGTCGTGATGTGAATGGTGTCGAGGTCGTGTCTGACAACGCTTAACGCGTTCAGCCTCATCGATTTCACAGATGATTGAATATATATCGCATTTATAATCAGCTTGCCAACGTTTGAAACGTTCCTGATCTTGCTGATAATGAAATGGTGCCTCAATAATCAAATCCGCCCCGGTTTTGATTTGTTGCTCAGCGAGCTTGAAGATCATCATGATCGTCGCTTTGCCGAGTCGATGACTATCATCTAAAGTTTGACATTCAAGTTGATCGTAAAGTTCTTCTTTAATAAAATCTTTTTGCAAAGACACAAGGCTTAGCTCTTTAGCTAAAGCACTAACTAGGGTAGTCTTCCCTGTTCCAGGTTTGCCGCAAATGATAATCAGTTTTGACATATTAAAAACCGGCCCGGAGGCCAGATTTTAAATTTTCAATAATTCTTTTAGCTTCTTCTGATCAAAACCGATCACAACTTCATCATCGATCATAACCACCGGAACGCCCATCTGATTTGATTTTTCATACATCTCATGCTGTTTTTCAATTTCAGAAGAAACATCATAATCTGTGTATTCCACGCCGTGATCATCAAAAAATTGTTTAACCTGTTTGCAGAATGGACACGATGGAGTGGAATATATAATTACTTTCATAACTAGTAGTTTAAATCAGCAATGATAATTGCGGCGTCATTAAAGACGGCATGATTATAGGAAGGCCCTACTGCTGTAACCATTAAGATATAATTTTGGCTTGGTACAATCGGCACTAACCAACTTTGAGCATCCCACAATGCTGACCAGGTATATCCATAGATGCCGCTTGATGTTTTCTCACTAATCATGAAATCAAGATTTGAATAAGTTGGATATGCACGAACCCATTCTTCCGGAGTTAGATTATTGCGATTTTCAAAAACCTGAAAAGTAATCATCGGGTATCCTTCCATTGAATGTTCGTATTCGGCTATAACGTCCGGATCTGCTAAGCGAATGTACTCGAGCAAGAAACCGTCCAAACCCACATCACCTCCGGAAACAGTGATTGTATATTCAGCCGGATAGTCAAAGGAATAGCCAAAAGCATTGCTATGAAATGACTTTGGTGGGGCAGCTTCATCGGAAGGATTATATGCTTCGACATCGTCGTCTTTTGAATTATCAGCATCAAGATTATCTTCAACGTTTTCATCGGTTGCATCATCAGAATTGTTATCTTTGATGTTTTCGACGCGATCCAGAACATTCTCTTTAGCCTGCTCAAATTGAGCTTTACCTTGCTGATATTTTCGATTGAGTGTTACTGCTCGAAATGCTAATAAAATAACCAGCACAAGCAAAATGCCTGTTGTGGCAGCAAACACATAAGTTAATACATTTGATTTATTATTGGTTGGCGATGGAACTTGTTGCTGAGATCCTGTCGGATTGTCCATATTTTAAGTTAGATTGTTAGAATTAGATTGATTAAGGTTCTAACGCCGAATCCGGTTCCACCTTTACCGATGTACGATGAGATCGGTTTCTCAGCATAAGCTGGACCGGCAATATCGATGTGAGCCCAGGGCATATTTTCCGGAACGAATTCTTGCAAAAATAGGGCTGCAGTTAATGTTCCACCATAACTTGAAGTAGCAATATTTCGTATATCAGCGACATCAGATTCAAGTAGATTTCGATATTTTTTCTCCAAAGGCATCTCCCACATTCTTTCACCACCCTCAACTGCTGAATTAAGAATATGATTTGCAAATTTTGCATGATTACTCATGATTCCTGCAATTTCTTCACCCAGAGCGACCATACAGGCACCGGTCAAAGTTGCCAGATCAATCACGTAATCTGGCTTTTGCTTGCCAGCATAATACAGCGCATCAGCAAGAGTTAGGCGCCCTTCTGCGTCTGTATTCAGGATTTCTATACTCTTACCACTCGAAGACGTTACAATGTCCCCCGGCCTGATAGCTCGGCCTGAAGGTAAATTCTCGGTTGCCGCAATAATACCATGAACTTCAATATTTGGCTGAAGAAGCGGCAAAATCGTGAACAATCCAAGCACTGCGGCAGAGCCAGCCATGTCACATTTCATACTTTCCATGTTGGCTGCAGGCTTAATTGAAAGTCCACCAGAATCAAAAGTCACGCCTTTTCCGATAACGGCAATGGTTTTCTTGGAAGTTTTTGGTTTATAAATAAGATGAATGAATTTTGGATCTTCTTCTGAGCCTTGAGCAACAGCCAGGTACGCACCCATCCTCTTTTTTTCACAGGCTTCTCGATCGAGAACTTTAACTTTAATTTGACCATGAGAAGTTCGTCCAATATCTAGTGCTGTCTCCGCGAGTGCTGTTGGTGTCATATCTTTAGCTGGAGTATTTACCAAATCGCGCGCCAGTTTGACGCCCTGAACAACAGCTAACGATTCCTCAATCCCTCGCTGAACGGCAATAGCATCACGTCCATTCTCAGCCACGATAGTTACTTGTTTAATTGTTGATTTGTGTTTTGTGTTTTTATAATTATCAAAACGATAATCTGAGAGCAGTAATGCATCACCAATTGCACTACCAAATAATTTCGCTTTAAAATATTCTTCGTCATCTTCCCCAAACATCTCAATAGCTAAGGTCGCTAGACCAAGTTTTTTTGCAGTAAGTACAGCGTTGCCAGCAGCTTCACGCGCTGCATTAAGCAACTCCTCACCTTCTTTGCCGAGTCCGACGATTAAAACATAGTCAACCGGAACTGCGTCAGGAGCCGGAAATAGCAATGACTGGCCGACCTTGCCGACAAATTCTTGAGCTTTGGCTAGTTTAGAAAATTTACCTCCAAGCATCTGATCAACGCGAATCATAAATTCGTTGTCCCAGTTGCCGCCCTCGTAGGCGCCGATAACTAAAAGATCGGCCTCGCTTGAAAGTATATCCCCCTTTTTTACAATGATTTCCATATGAATATTATTAGCTGTATGTTTTGTTTTAGCGATTTTTACAGATTTTGTCAATTGAGATTTCGCTAATCATTGACTAAAAAGGTGATTCAATGTATATTTCAGCTGTTTAGAGATTAAGACTTTGATACTAGGATTAAATATGCCTTCACGACATAATCTAGCCAGAAAAAAGCGTCGCGCTAAAGAAGCTGTAAAAAGAGTAAAATCAGCTCAGAACATGCGTAAAAATAAAGCAAAACGCCTTGCTAAAGAAGAGGCGACAAAATAAAAAAAAACGCCCTGATGGGCGATTTTTTATTAGCGTCCGTAGCCTGGGGTATAGCCAGGAGGTGTATAGCCTGGCGTGTATCCAGGTGGAGTATAGCCAGGAGTGTATCCAGGCAAATTCTTGCAAAATTGAGCTCTTGGGAATCGTTTACAAATAACGTTGGGATGACTTGTTTTGACGTATGAAAATGCCGTGAAGGCAGCACCAAACGCGACAGCAGCGGCGACAGCAGCGACGGCTACTTTAGTTGTTGTTTGAGTTTTTGCCTTAGTCTTAGTTTTTGCCTTTGTTTGAGGTGACATAAAATCAATTTTTAAAATCGTACTCAATAATTATAACACGTGATTCATCAATTACATATCGGTTATCCGCAGCTTTTAGTTCTTGCTGCCAACTATCCTCTTCATTTTGCCAGTAATCATAGATTAAATAATAACCAGTCTCGATACCGGAGAAATCGCTGGCTTGTTGCATAATTTCGCGACTCGGCCCATAAAACATCTCAAGATAGTACTGATACATTGGTCCGCCAGTGGGAATGGCATACCAGAGTTCAGAGCCATTAGGAGTTTCAAAGTATTGTGCAAAGCCAAATTCCTGAATGGCCGCTGCGCTAGTCATCTGATTTGATAAAACAAAATATGGTTTCCCGTTACTTAGATCTTCCAAGAAATGAACAGCCTCAATATCAGCCTGTCGCACACCTGGACCAGAAGAAATGTTTTTTGGATTTGATTGTGGATAGCTCATGTACCAGCTAACAGTGATCATACTGGCTAACAGCAAGGCAGTGACCGACTGGATAATATATGATTGATAGATTTTAGTTTGCCACAATCGATGCAGAAAAAAAATGATGAATGGAATTGTGACAAAATAGAGTGATTGTAAAACACGAAAAGCAAATTCTGATTGTTCGTAACTAATAATATCTTTAAAAATAAATAACGTGCTTAATAATATAAGCATGATAAAACTTCCAAAATAAAAAATACAATACGGTGTCCGTGCTGGTAATTTTTGTTGAATTTGGGTAAGCGAATAAATCAGCAAAGCAGCTGCGGAGATAAACAAAGAACCGTAACGTGAAAAATCATATAGAATCTCCCAAATAAGTGGTACGTTCCATGGTGGCTGAAAAGGGTCTTTAAATAGCCCTAAAAAGTTTTCAAACCTTGAAAAGATATCAAAATTGATAATCGGATCCTGACCCTGTAAAAAATTGTAAACCGCAAACAAGATTGGAACTACGGTGATGATTGCAATCAAAAAAATTACTTCTATAAATCTTTTAATTAACTGTTGATCATCTCCAGCTCGATCCCAGATGATATAAAATGTGGTTAACAAAAATGTCGGAACACCAATGAGCGGATGAACTAATAGTGCAAAAACACCAATAGAGAAAAGCAAAATATCCAGTTGAGGAAGTTTGTTTCTAAGCGGCAGGAGAAAGATAACCCACAGGAGCATCAAAATCGTCAAATTATTAGGTACGGTGAAAACTAATGGCAAAAACGGGAAGATGAGTATTACTGGTATAAACATTTTGGCACTGGTAGATCCCATTTTCCAACCATCCCTGAGCGAAAAGAAGGCAATTGGTGGTAGTGTTAGCGAAGCCAAGAGTGATAGTAGCCAGCGATCAAGATTCCAAATACTCAGACCGGTCAAATATTTTAATGCGACCACTAGCGTATATTGTCCAGTATAAAGTAGTTGTTTTGGGTTTAGGGCCCAATCGCTATAAATTGCCTCTTCAGCTGCTCGGTGCAAAAAAGGATCAAAGCCAAAACCATATTTGTAAGCAATCGTCGCTACGGAAAAGGCTGTAAAAAAATGAAAAATTGACAACCAAACGCTTAGATTGTCTTTCCGTTCCTTAGCTATCATGATTAATGCCCAGGTAGTGATGGTAAATAAAATAAATGGCGCCAGACCAAAATAATCCCATGGGCTCATGATCGCTTCATTGGTTTGGATTTGCGTGTACAAAATAATTAAGCATGCGTCACCAATAACGACAGTCGAAATTAATATCGAAGTCCAATCACGCCACTCTGGTAATTTTATTTTCGAGATAACAGGAAATGGTTCATGAATTTGATTGATTGCTAATAAAGTAAAAACCAGCACGATCAGACAAACTATCCAAACATTAATGAACAGGCTTAGATATGTAATTGAAAGTAAAATCCCAGCCGCAGATAGCAGAAATAGCAGGCCGAAAAGTAATTGTTCAAAGCGATTGATTTTTGATGCCAGTCGACTGCCAAACGTCCAGGCAACAAAAAATACCCAAATAATAAAAAATGGCATTTTCAGAAACCAAGGTGAGTCAATTAGTGTATTCACGATAATCAAAAGCGCCGAGATGATGATCACGGCGCGATCAATGTTCAATCGATTTTTATTATTTTCGAGCATCACGTTTAGCCTCTTCTTTGGTGTGGACAATCCATTGATCAATAACTTCTTTGATGTCATCAACATCAACTACGTCGATATCTTTTTTCGAAGCTGCATGAACTACACCCAGTGCGATTTTATGAGCTTGAGCCGCTTCAATCGAAACTTTGGCCGCGGCTTCATCAATTAAATCAATGGCTTTGTCTGGCAAATAACGGTCATCAATTTTTTCGTCCGAGAGCTTGACCGCTGCTTCGAGAGCGGCGTCAGTAATTTTAACGCGATGGTAATCTTCGTAGGCTTTTCGTAAACCTTTAAGCATTTTTAGCGCTAATTCAGGATTTGGTTCATCAACTAAAACCGGTTGCATACGACGATCAAAAGCCTCGTCGGGACGAATAAACTCCTCATATTCGCTCCACGTCGTCGCTCCGATAACTTGTAGATCACCGCGAGCCAACGCCGGTTTAATAACATCACTGATAGCTAGCGCGCCCTCTGACTTCCCTGCTTGCTGTAAAAGATGAATTTCATCTATAAACAAAATATAATCTCTGCCTTCAGTTTCAACCTCGTCTAATAAGCCACGTAGTCGCTGCTCAAGCTCGCCACGAAATTGTGTGCCGGCCATCAGTTGATTCAAATCTAGTGAAAGTAGGTTTTTATTTTTCATGGCGTCAGGTACGTCGCCACTGACAATTCTTTGTGCTAACCCCTCAACGATAGCTGTCTTTCCGACGCCGGGTTCGCCAATAATTAGTGGATTGTTCTTTGAACGGCGCATGATAATGTGAATAGCTCGATCAATCTCTTCTTCACGTCCTGAAAATTGATCAAGCTTGCCTTCGCGAGCTGATTGCGTCATGTCAGTAGTAAAAGATGTTGTGTTTGCACCTTTTTTTCTTGGACTTTTGTCACTTTTTCGTTTCTGTAGAAAAGTCAAAACGACAATCACAATGACGATGGCGATTATGATAATCTGAATAATGTAATCGGGCATATGATCTATTGTAACAGTCTTCGCTTAAATTTTCAGCTTTAGTGCTTAATTCTAAATGAAACAAAATCTTTGATTGGTCCTTCTCGAATAATTGTGCGTTTGACAATCGACATGTCTGAACCCTGTTTTGTTTTTTTAATGAAACGATCCACCGACTCTGCCGCCCCCTCTGCCTCGATGTAAACTGTGCCGTCTGGTTGATTTTGAACAAAGCCATTTATATCCAATGCTTTTGCGCTATCTTCAATGTGAGTTCGAAAATACACTCCCTGTATATTTCCGTACACTTTGATATTAACGTGTTTATTTACTTCATTGTTATGCATACCAACCTATTCTATCAGATTGTCAGAAATACAAAAACGCCCTGTTGCCAGGGCGCTTGTTTTAGTCGCTTAGTCGATAGGTGATGGTCACGTTAAGTGCAATTTCCTCTGTCCCTTCTTCGATCTTCGGAGCACTGCCGCCGAGCCCTTCAGCTGAGTCGGCATAGTAAATTGGATAGTAATCATCAGATTGCAGCCATTCAGAGTAACCAGTAACTTCTTCTATTTCCACGTCTAAACTGCTCGCAATTTGCTCAGCGTGAGATGCTGCGTCAGCAATTGCTGCTGCTCGTGCTTGTTTTTTGAAGCTCGATTTGTCCTCAACTTTGTAATCAAGACCATAAACACTTGTTGAGCCTCCGCGACCGGCTATTTCGAGCAAGCCTGACACCAGTTCAATATCTCTAACAGTTACTGTCACATTTTGACTAACGATCCAGCCAGATGACATCATTTCACCGGTCATCGGATCCCAATATTCATCTTCGTATACATTGTATGAAGATGTTTGAATATCATCATCAGCAATACCTAGACCTTTAATCGAAGCCAGGAGTTGATTGTTAACGTTCGAATTTTCTGTTTGAGCTAACTCAACAGTTTCACCACTAGATTCGACACCGACTGTGACCGTCGCCATATCAGGCACAACGTTGACACGGCCAACACCTTCAACCGAGATCAACTTTTCACTCGGCAGTGGCTCATCGATTTGCATTGATTGAATAATTGTAAAATAACTCTTCACCCCAACAAAACCTATCAGTAAAAATAATAACACCGCGAGAAGCACGGCGAATACAGGTCGGCGTTGCCAAGATGGCCACAAGTGAATTTGAGTAGCGTAACCGTTTTGGTGCGGTTTGTATGGTTGTTTTGTTGGCATACCTCCAATAAATTTAATAATTGGCGCCCATCTTACAGATAGTCTGTCTACCTCTACTATTTATAAGATGGGCACTATGATTATAGCACAGCCGGTTGGATCCAGCTAGTAAGAATTTAGCTAAAGTTACGCACAGTCAGAGCGGCTGATTGCATTTTCATGGTTGGTACATCTTACCAAAAAGAATTCCACACCCGAAGGTGCGGAAGTTTAAAGGCGTGGGAAGCCGTAGCGCTCCATCATGACGTCGAGTCTATCATGGAGCTCGTCTTTCCAACCGTAGTTTTGGACCTCGGTATCAGCTTGAAGCATGCACCAGAGTGTCCGACGTTCGGCCCAGATGAGGTGTTTGGTCAGAAAACGAGCTTTACTCATGCCTCGGACCTCGTCATCCTTTTCTGGATTTTGTAGCATCCGTTGGTAGCGACCATCAAATGTTGCCCGGACCACTGCCAGCTTGAACTCGTCCATTGTATGCAGTACCTGCAGTCCACCAGGCATACGAATTCCATCGATAACAACGAGTGCATGACCGTCTTCGCGCTCCTGGGAATCGACGGCTCGTCGAATCGCTGTATAGTTGGTTGTAGCAATGATCCCCTGTCCTTTCCAGCGCATCATGGCTCGGCAAAGTTCCGAGTAGTGATCGCGATCAAGGGGCAGATCCCAGAGTTTAAGTGTTGCTTCAAGTAGCGCCGAATTTCGAAAGATGATCGCGCCGTACCTTTCCTCGAGGTACTTTGCTGACGTTGTTTTGCCAGCTTTCATAAAGCCGGTCAGCCCCAGGATGAGTTTATTGGCCATGATTACCTCGAAAGAACGTGGATATAAAACATATTGGAAAATTCATAATTTGTCAATCAAAAAACCGCGCTTCTAGCGCGATTTTTTTATGTACTTAAGCAGCGGCAGCTTTGCGCATTAATTCTTCAATTCCGGCTTGTGCTCGGCTATATTGGTACGCTTTTTCAGAAAAAATGCTAAATCTGCCAAGTATCTGATGTCCCCATTCGCTATCGACTATCCTCTCCATTAAACTATCTGACATTCGATCAATATCACCGGCAGTCATACTCATCATGTCGTCAAATGATGCAAGGTAATCATTTTGAAAATACTGGCGAACTGCATCACAAAAAATTGCATAATCTTCACGAGTTCGATTCAATAAGTTCTCAAAATCCTCATATGACATTTCTCCGTTTGCAAAATCTTGTACTATTTGTTCATTGTCAGTATCAATCGTTTCAGCACCAAATAACCTAAAATATTCAGGCATTGAATCAATCGCATTGGTTGGTGCGATTATATGGTCCCCGTACTCGGTGTCCTTTCCTTCTTTCAATATTTCAGTCGGTGTTCGATCAGGATCTTCAAAAATTTCCGTTTTTGCATCAGGGTCGATATGTTGTTCTCCTTTCATATTTGTGTGTATGATTTTCTATGCACATGGTATCATGTTCACAAGTTAATAATCAATGCATATGAGATTTCTATTAGGAATACTTTTCGTTTTGATTCTGTCACCATTAACTGTTTGGTATGCAGAATCGCAACATCGAGCTAAAGATTTTAAAAAGGCCGATCAAATAGAGGCCACAGTAGTTCAGGAGGGCTATATCACCTTCGAAGGTCAGGCAACATCAGATGCGCCGCTTGACTGTCCTGGAGAAGTTGTCGTTAATGACAACAACTGTTTGTACGCTAACACCACCATCAGTGAATGGACGCGTGAAGAAAAAACAGTTTGTGGCGAACGTCCAGCTCAGGATAAGATTCTTTATTCAGAAGAACCGCGATGCGATTCTGACGGTGAATGTGAAGAATGTTGGCGAGTGGAAGAGTTTGACTGGAAACAGTTAAGTAGTAATGATTCGTTTACATCATTCAAAGTTGGCGCCTACACCATTACACCAAATGCTTCAGTGAAGTATATCTCACCTGGAACCTCGACAGAGTATTACACCGATGATCTTGATTTCATTGATTCATTAACCGCACCGGTTGAAGGCGATGAAAAATATACTTATACATACGTCGAGCTTGATCAGAATTTAAGAATTGCTGGTAGTGCCAGCGCCGCTCAAATTCGTGATGCCGGTGACAGAATCTTCGTCATCTCACCACTCTCGTGGGCAGGTACACTTGACGCGTTACAAGGACAGGATCGTAGCACTATGTGGGCACTCCGTGTTGTTTCCTTGTTATTGATGATTGGTGGATTTATTATGATCGCTTCCCCGCTTACTAGTCTTTCAGGTGCACTTTTCGGCATAATTCCAGTGCTTGGCAAAAAGGCTCACAAGCCAATTGCATCACTTGTTAATGCGATTGCTGGTGCTATCGGATTTGCAGTTTGGATTGTTGTCTGGTTGTCCGTGTTGCTGTTAAAGAATCTCTGGTGGATCGCTATCGTGGCTTTAGCAGTTGGTTTGATTGTTATGGGTATGAAGATGATGAAGGATAAAAAAGCCGGCGGCGGTGACGGTGACGGAAAGGGTTTAATGGATAAAGTTAAGGATACGGTAAAAGATAAAGTTCAGGAAAGGATTGAGGAGATCAAAGACATACAGAAATAGAAATCGATCATTATACTGAACAAATAGAAATAAAAAAACAGGGCTATAAAGCCCTGTTTTAAATTCTGAGAGATTATCGCCAGAAGATCGTATCTGCCTTCCACATGCCATCACTATCTTTAACAAATGTTGTTAGTGTGCGTTCACCTTCCATGTAAACTTTCGTTGTAGTGTCACCAGCGCCTTCGTTAGTCTTTTCCCAGTCAATTGCTGGTCCGCCATGCTCTTCATATACTTCGATTGCTTCCTGACATTGTTCTTCACCTACACTGAGACGGTCGGTGAAGTAAGTTGCAAAAGCTTCACAATCCCCTGCTTTAATTGCGCTCTCGATCGCATCCCAGGTTCCTTGAACCGTTGATGTATCTGGCGCAGCACCACCCATACAGCCAGCGCCCAAAAGGACAACAGCTGCAAAAACTGCAAATTTCTTCATAATTTATAAATGAATAATTAAGTAACGCGGATTATACCAAAAAAACTCCCGCCTCGGCCAGTGGATGGCTTTGGCAGGACGATTTAGACGATCCTCCATGGAATTTCCTGGCCGGCCAGGAACGGGACGATCGCACCGCTCGTGCCTGGGTAGGAGCTGGGCACAAACCAAGACTCCTTGACGAGCTTCAAACCTGGTGTGGCCGGCAGATCAATCTTGTAGACTGCTCGGCCGTTGTCGCGCGCGAAACAGAGCAGACGGCCTTGCCAACCGACAGGATCCGAAGCTTCGAACTCGGCGACCAGCTTCGGCACTAGGACCGGCGCGCTGAAAACGCCACCTGCCCCACCGACCCTGAGCTTGTTCGCTTCGAAGTGCGGCGCGCTATCACTGCCGAAGAAGCACCAGGGCTCAGCCGCGAAAGCAGCTTGGCGAATAGCTTCGCGATCTTCAGGCCGCTTGGCGCACGGGAAGAAATGGTGGTGCGGGTTGAGTCCACCGCCCATCAGGTCCTCGAGCGTTAACAGCATGTGATGCAAGGTGATCGTCCCGTAGACCACGTTACCATTCTGACGCATCTCCTTGATGAAAGCGATCTCCTCGGCGCTCGAAAGATGCTCGATGATGACCTTCAGGTTCGGGATGATCTCGAGCAACTGACGCAGAATCACCAGGAACTTGCTGACACGATCCAGCGGGAAGCCTTCGGGGATCTCGCCGTGGAACGAGACCGGCATGCCTAGATCAGCTGCCTTTTTGAGTGTGGTGATGATGTGCGGCGCCAGCAGATTGCTGATGCCTTGGCCCGAACCGGTCGTTGTACCCTTAAGGAAGACCTTGATCGAAACGATGTGACCATGGAGCTCTTCGAGATCCTCCGGCGTCGTCTCATCGGTCAGGTAAAGGGTCATCAGATATTTGAATGATTCGGCACGCTGTTTGCTTCCCTCCACAGGATTGCAAGAAAACTGCGCATGATGACTCGCAGTATCGCGCAGAAACTGCTCATAGTCAGTAGCGTCCTGAACGTCGCGGATGATCCGCTTCTCAGCCGTGTTGGGCATGATGACAGCGGCTACGAACTGCCGCAGTGTGTGCGGCAGCGCGATAGCTGTCCGAGCATCCCAGCGCAGGTGAACATGGCCGTCGAACAGGCCGGGCAGTTCCAGAGTTGCAGTCATCAGGGCCTCCCTGTGAATTTGAGCTCATGAGCTCGGCGAATGATTTCCTGAACGCGCCAAGGTCGCAGCATAGCCACCGAACCGATGGAAATGCCGTTGACACCAGAATTGAAGAGCATGTCAACGTGTTCCGGGTACCAGACACCACCGCCAGCGTTGAGCTGACCCCACCAGCCGGCAGCGCGAAGATCGCGGCAACGCTTGATGAGCGGTGTGAAAAGCGGCTTGCCAGACAGTCCTCCGACACCGAACTTTGAGTCTCGAGCATAAAGCGGCGAAACTTCGGTGTGAAAGAGTCGATTCCAGTTGATTTCGTCCGGCAACTGACCGAACGGAATCGTATTCGTGATAACCAGACAATCGACGCCGTCGATACTGGCAATTTTGATCATGTCTTCCACTGATGTCGTCAGGCTGAGTTTGACGGCAATCGGGACACTAAGTTCGTTGAGGATTTTGACCGCCTCTTCGATCTCGGTCAGCTTGTCGTTGTGGGCGACTCCGACGTTCGGGCAGGAGTAGTTGAGCTGGATGCCGAACGGCGCTCGAATGCAGTTGTACTGCATATAGCTAGCGACGAGCCTGACGAATCCCTTAAGCTCATCGAGTCGTTCCCTCTTGGTTTCTGCAACTGACATAAAGGAGATAAAGAACGGCTTGCCGCTGATCCCCCACTCACCCTTGTTGAGCAGCGTGTGCGCTCCAGGTCCGGTCAGTCCGACCGAGTTGAGCACCATGCCCTTACGGAAGCCTCGCCAGAGATTCTTCCAGTCACCGACCCAGATACAGCGTGGGAGAAGCTCCTGCGGCGTCGTCGAGGTGCCACGCAACGGCATATTGCCTTCGCGCTGATACAGCGTTGTTGTTTTGGCCACGAACGTCATGCCAGTGAAGTCGAGGCCAAAAAGATGGGCTATGTGGTGGAACGGGTAGCCTTCGCCAGTGAAGTTCTGAACGCCCGAAGCGCCCCAAACCGGCCCGAAGTTAATTGCTCGAAGTATCATGTTTTCCTCAGATAAAAAGGACGCTGCCCGTAGGCATCGTCCATGATCTTAGCTTGATTGTCTGCAAATTTCAACTTTTCTTCTGAGAATGATTCTTTTTATCGTTTTTACGACTTGATAGTAAGCTAAACACTAAAGCACTGACAATGCCACCGCCAAACAATCCGAGCACAAAAGACCCGGTCTTAAACTTTTTTTCACGGCCCAGGATATCATCAACCGTTGGTAAATCATCAATTTCGTTTGTTATCAAAGTTTCGGTTTCATCTTGAGCTAAGCTAGCATTTTCAAAACCAGCATAGCAAAAAATACCAAATGTAATAATGAAGATGAAAGTAATGGCAAAACTTTTTTTCATACCTTTTTCTTAAGATCAGCCTGACAAGCATTCTTAATAAAAGCAGCAACGATTACAGAGATAATACCACCAGTAACTACTGATCCGAAAATTGCATTAAGCGCTTGATTTATTGGTGATAGCTGATTTTGCAAGAAAGCGATGGTTTCTGTAACCTCAGTCGAACTTTGACCAGCTGCTGTCATTGAGGTTCGGACATATTCGATGTAGGAATCAGTAATAGCAGGAGAAATACTTAAAAAGATGAACAAAAATATTCCAGTTAAAATACCAGAGATAGTTGCCATTATTAGGCCTGAGCTACAAGCCTGCCAAAAAGTAATTTTTCCATTTAATGATTTTTTCTTAGCACGCAAACCAATACTGATACCAATAACCGGAATCGAGATAACAACCAAGCTAAGATACTTGATCATTTCCGTAGCCAGGCGATCAATCCCTGCATACTGTTGAATCAATAGCCAGGCGATCGTTAATACGCCAATAATCAAACCGTAAGTAATTTCAATCTGGTATTCATTTTTAAATTTCATAATATGCATTTTGTATATTATACACTAAATCAATCAGGGCGTTTACATGTCTCGTGAATAGCCGTAATCACATCTTCAATTGCTAAATCATCAGTATTAATAATTTTGGCATCTGGGCGCAGGTTTTTTAACTCATTTAGTTCATACCAAACCGCATCACAATGAGCAGCCACATGTTCCCAACCTGGTTCGCAAATTCGATCCTTGATCCTTTCCACAGCAACCTCTTTATCGACCCATAAAAAAATTTCGTGAATATCAGCCTCGAATTTTTTTCCGATTTCAATAAATGAGTCGATCACTTCAGGATCGTACAGTGCTTTATCAATGATCACATCTTTTTTTTGCAGCATGCAGGTTTCTATGATCCCCTTTACAATTTCCGTGACCATATAAAAACCATTTTCGTGGTCTGATGGATAGTCGCTGATTAGCCGTCGCAATGCATCAATTTCAACTAAAAAAGAGAAAGGTAACTTTCTGTGAATTTCTTTGGCGGCTGTACTTTTTCCAGCTCCGCATGGACCATTAATGATGATTAGTTTCATAGCTACTTTGTACCGCAGTCGCTTTTTAAATTCAAGATATTTACCGTTTTGTTTTGACGGTCTCACCAATTTTTGCTAAGCTCGTTGTCCATCTTGGGGGAGAGATGCCAGACCAAGTTCTTTACAACCCTCACGCTATTGCGATCGTCAAGCGCGTCAGTCTTGCGCTGGCTATTACTAGAATCAGACAACTCCTTCATGACGCTGAAGTCTGTAAAACGGCTACTGTGGTGGCAAAATTCGGTCAGCCCGTAGCTGCAGTGATACCGATAGACAGTGTCAACAAAGCTCAGCTAGTCGACATCGGAACCTCTGTTTTTAGAACAGAATTTCATGAGTTGTCATCGCAGTTACTTGCCGGTGACGTGATCTATCGGGTTACCTACCATCGAGTTGCCCGGGCGCTACTAATCTCAGCTCGTCGTGCGGCTCAGATTATGCCGATTCCGACCATGGATACTGAAACGTTGGAATCGCTCAATGAAACATTCGGTTCTGATTGCCAGCCATTGCGATACAATCTACCACCAATACGTCAGGTGATTCAGAAAATCAAGGAAGCTCAAGCTGAATTGCCGGCAAGCGCCAGCATCGTGAGTAAGCACCAAGCAATATATCTATTCACGGTACAGGGTGAACCAGCGGCTGTCTTGCTGCCATTGGGCATTGTCAGTGATGTTGATGCTGAACGCATCTCCTTATCTGAATTGCGTGACCACATGGGTCTCTACTGTGATCGTTGTCGATTGGACGATTGCACTTTCATGGTTACGTACAAACGTTCCCCACGAGTTGTTTTGACTCACCCACGGCACGTTGCTGCTTTGCAGATTTCGGAAATTGTGCGCGGACCGCAGCAAAATGAAGACGCTACAAAGTCGAATCCCCGTGGCAATCAACCGCGAAAAACCTCAAACGCCCTGATACATCAAGTAGATAGTCGCATTATCGCTTGCCTCCGTGACGTTCACGCTTTCGTTATGCGACCAGGTCGAGCAGATGGAGTTCCGGATTGGATCTGGCGACTTTTTACAAGATACCATCTCGGCGAAGACTACCAATACGCCAGCTATAGCGCTTTGGAGGCGATACCGCTAGTTTCACGTGTTAACGGACTAATCACTCCACGTTTACCCAGCTTCAGTAGCGTCATTCGATTTGAGATCGTTGGCGAGACTAACCACGGGCCATTACCGCCCGAGGTCACCGCAATGATCGATGCCGGTCAGCGACGTCAGGCCACAGTGGCCATTGACCAAATTATTGCTCAACGCTGAGCAACAGCCTAGTCCATCCCCTCGGGTGGACTTATTTTATTGGATAAGCTATTTTTGGCTTGTAAATGTTTATATGATTGATCAAAAATTTTTGCCAGCATTAGCTGACCTCAACCAAGATATTGCTGGTCCAATTCCGGTTGAGATTATTCAAAAGTGGATTGAAAGTGATCAAACTGATCAGGATCACGAACAAATCCTTGAGCCGTACAAAAAATTCGGCACTATGGTTTCATCTGATTCAGCTGGTTTGAGTAAATTAAGCGCGAAACGATCTTTGATTGAGGTCATGAAACTCGTCAACGATCCAAAGGAAATAATTTATTCACACGGTCGAGCTATTGGCGGTCAAGCTATTGGAATTTGGGCAGCTGATAACACGCAAATGTTTTATGACGACTCGGTCGATGTGAATGATGTCGTCAAGCAGATGATTGGCGCACAAAAAAAGATTCATGAGCAATGTGAGGTGCGTGTTGGTATTGGCATTCATACCGGCTCAGCTTTCGAAATCGGCGGTGGTCTTTACGGTGCCGAAGCTGATAAAATTGAAGATTTTACAGAAGAAGAAACGTCAGGCGAGGAAATCGCAATTAGCAAAGCAGTAGCTGAAAAGATCGATTCAGAACTAAAAAAGGAAATCATCGACCGCGGTGAGATGATTTCGCTTGCCTATTCAAATCTCGAGATTGATGCACAAACAAGCGATGACGTTTTTTACCCGGCCCCTTTTCATCGTCAATTCCATGATGAACTTCGCGCGACAAGTATTGACGATACCGAAGGTCTTGAAATAATAAATAATAAATTCACTACAAGTGCAACGATTATTCTTATCCGAGTATTTTTGCCAGGCAATCCTCGTCTTCTTGATGATCTAACACAACGTGTCGCTGCCAATTCAATCATTTACGATATCGAACATAAATATAACGTCAAGATTATTAAGTCTAACGGCATGCTGGGAATTTTAGAGTGCGATGATGAAAATGAAGCTGTTGATTTTTCTATGGCGCTTTTTGAAGAAATGAAAAAAGATGGTTTTGACGTGAATATCGGGCTATGTAAAGGCGACGTTCTGATTTTTGATCTTGATCAAGGCGGACGCGATCTTGCCGGAAGTCCAGCTAACATCGCCTCAAAACTTGCTGAAGATACAGACGAACGTAACGCGATTTTTCTCGAGGCTTCAGTGGCTGACCATGCTCGGCAACACGGCAAACAAGAAAAATTTACTGTAGAAAAATCCGGAGTTAAAATAGAAGGTATCAGAATTACATAAAATAAAAACCGCCCGATTAGGCGGTTTTTTTTGTTATGGCATTTCTTCAAGCGTCACACTGACCGTACTTTCTTCTCCGTCATGCATTATCTTTAATTTAATAATGTCACCAACCTGATTATTTCTGATTAATTCAGATAATTGATTCTCCTCATCAACTTTCGTGCCATCAATTTCCAGAATGATATCATTTTCTTCCAAACCAGCCTTATCAGCCGGCGAACCAGGCATAACTGCTAATTCATCAAGACTTTCGCCCCGGATGATCAAAGCACCGTACTCAAAGTCTAAATTATTCTTCTCGGCCACTATTGATGTGATTGGCATGTAGCGTACACCAAGATACGGACGAATGACCTTGCCGTGTTCTCGAATAGAATCAACTGCGGCGCTAACTACGTTGGCCGGAATGGCAAAACCGATGTTTTCTGAGTTGACAGCGACAGCGACATTCACGCCAATGACTTTACCGGAAAAATCAATTAAGGGACCGCCGGAATTTCCAGGATTGATTGCAGCATCAGTTTGAATGACATTTTCAAGTGCTTCTGACTGTCCATAACCAGTGCCAGCTACGATTGATCGTGCTAAACCAGAAACAACACCAGTTGACACTGTATTTCGATATTCACCAAGCGCATTACCAATAGCAATCACACCCTGCCCCAGCTCAAGTTCATCGGAATTGCCAAATTCAAGTGTTGGCAACGAATCTTCAGCCTCGATCTTTAAAACAGCAATATCAATAACATCATCTACAGCTAAAACTTCAGCGTTAAAAGACCTCTCATCAGTCAGAAAAACCGTATATTCTGCATCTTCAAGATCAACTACATGGGCGTTAGTCACAATATAACCGTCTTCTGAAATAATAAAGCCTGACCCCCCACCTACCTCTTGTTCTTCCGTGCCATTCTGACGGTAACGCGGAATCTGAAAACTAAACGGACCGCCACCAAAAGGGTCTTCAAAATATCGTTCGATTATTGGCACGTCTTGAGTGATTACGATAGAGACAACAGCCGGGTTTGCTTCCTGGACTACGTCGGTAACATCAATGGCTGAAACAGTAATATTTTCATTGTTAATGATATTCTGCCCGGATTTTATCAACGGTGTTGTGATAAAAATTAAAATAAACAAGATAGAAACCGCTGTGCCACCAATGATACCACCAACGATTCCTGAATTTTGCATTGTTTTATTTGACTCTGTCATATTTCAAAATTATCTGTCGACATTATAGAAATACCCTTTAATATTTTCAAGCGTTACAAAAAATTAATGAAGCAATAAAAAAAACCGGCGCCAGGCCGGTTTTTTCTTATCGAAGTTTTACTGCAGTTCCGTATACCATCAGCTCAGCAGCTCCGGTCATGATTTGAGATGTCGTAAATCTCACATTAACAACCGCGTCGGCGTGCATTTCTTCTGCTTGCGTCAGCATGCGATTCATTGCTTGTTCGCGTGCTTCGCCCATGGCCTCAACGTATTCCTTGATTTCTCCACCAACAATGGTGCGTAAACCAGCCAGAATGTCTTTGCCGATATGTTTTGCTCTAACAGTATTACCCTTAGCAATACCCAGGATTTCAATGATCTCCTTTCCTGGAACCTTTTGTGTCGTTGTGATAATCATATAAACCTTTTTCGTTTCGTGCGTCCTTGATGCGATCAAGTAGCACATAAATTAAAAGTAAGAAAAATCCAAGTGAAACAAATGAAAATGAGGAAAAGATAATCATGGCTGGAATCATTTCATCATCAGCTGAAAAAAAGATGATAACAAAAATGATACTACCGACATATAGCAGTGCACCTAGCCCGATGATGGCCAATCCAATATTTCGTAATAGTTTCATACTATAATTACGATATCACTTTTTCGGTGATCTTCAAATATCGGTTATTGGCATGACGTTTTTCGTATAAGTCGACAATTAACCCAGCAATATCTACCCCAGAAACTTCAACGTCGTCTTCTAGACTACCTGGAGCTCGATTGATTTCCAATACATACGGCACGCCAGTTTCTTTGTGAACCATGACGTCGACGCCAGCAATGTCATAATTTGCCAACTGGACAATTTTTTCAGCAACAGCGCAAACTTCTACAACATCATCCGGATTAGCATTCGTTAGCGTCCCGCCACGACTAATGTTTGATCTATACTCACCTTTTTTTGGTGTTCTTTTCAAACAAACGACCGCTACGCCATCGATAACATTAACACGATAGTCGCCATTGTTGGGAATATACTCACGGAGAATAAATCCCATTTTTGGATCAGCCTTAAGACCATTGTTGACAAATTCTTTAATGTCATCAATATTTTTTGCTAAACCGACGCCGAGCCCCTGCTTACTACAGTTATTCTTGATAATCGCTGGAAATTTAAACTCCTTAATTTTATCTTCAATTTGGCTCACCTTTTTGAAGACAATCGAGCGTGGCAGATTAATACCATTTTCTTCCTCGGTGAAATATTTTGCCAATCCTGAGTATTGATCAAGCATGGAACTGACTAGGCGGTCATCAACAATAACGCAACCGTTTTCTTTTAAATAGCCAAGTGCGGCGATTACTGGCCAACGGTTCTGAACCAATGATCCAACATGAATAACGTCGTATTCTTGTAGATCAAATTCATCTGCCCGAATATCAATGGTATCTGAACCAATATCAACATTTAAAGAATTTGCCGAACAAAAATCCACGCTGTGACCGCGTGATTCTGCTTCTTTCTTAACGTTTTTGTTAAAAAATGGTACTCCTGTAAATCCAATTTCAAGTATTTTCATAAATTCAGGTGTACCACGTTTTTTCGTTTTTGTAAAGAAATCAGGGAATTATCCAATAGATTCATTAATTTTTATTAAATCATTAAAAAAATCAATTTTTTCGCTAATATTATTGACAAATCAACGTTTTTAGACTATAACCGAAGTAACGTACCTTAAAAAAGGATAGAATCATGACGAGCAAATTCGACAAGTGGCAGCAGGAAGAACGTTATCTAGCCGTCGCTCGCGATCTGGGTACAATCAAACAGGATATCGGTACGATCCGAGAGATAGCAAAAAACACCGGCACAGCAAGTCCGGCAGAATATATCGAGCCAGGACCGTACGAGGTCAATATTGCTGTCGATCTGGCCAGCGCGGACAACTCCGGTGTGCAAGATGCGATTACGGCGTTTGGGAATGGCATGGAAGAACAAACAGAAGCACTCAGCGTCGACTTGATCGAGTTGATCGAGATCAATACTCGAAGCGCAAGAGCGGCTGAGAAAACCGCAGCAACGGTCGACACGTACCTCCCTGGGATTTACGAAGAAGCCAGTACGCAAACTAGACTCGCCAAGATGCACTTGGGGCTGACAGCTATCGGGACCATGGTCCAAACCGCTATATTTCATGCCGACATCACCAGACTTAGTGAAGACATCGACTACGCGATCCAAGAGCAAACGCTCCATATTGAGAATGCGATCTATGACGCAACACAGACGATTGTTCGGGCAATCGAAGACGGATTGGAGGAGCAGACGCGATGTATCACCGCAAGCTTGGAAGATGGTTTTCATTCAGTTGTTTCAGCGCTCGAATATCAGCAGGATCAGCTGATCTATCTTGGTGAACAAGCTCGGAAAGGCCACGCTTTAGCCGAAGCTCTCGCGGTGCAAAATCAAGAGCATCACAACGAGTTGATCGAAACCTTGAATCGCAACGCTGGCTCGAGGTTCAAGCTCGAAGCCATTGAACGTTTCCGCAACGCTGTTGTTTGTCTCCAGGCCGATGATATGTCAGCTTGTTTGAAGCAGCTGAAGATGGTTTTTGACGCGGATCCGACCTACGCTCCGGCCTGGCTGCTCTTTGCTCAGTGCGCTTATATGAAGGGCCAGATCAGCATTGCCAAGGAAGCTCTGCGCAAAGTTGTGAAGCTTACCGTTGTTCTCAAGCAGGACGATCTACACGAACGGGCGGTTCTGGAGCTCTCAAGGATCGAACGGGCGGTTGGTAATCATCAGCAAGCTGATGCGCTGCTCACGGACGCTCTACGTGGAAAGTGGCAACAAAAATATCTGCTCGTCCGTATTGAACAACTCGAGGTTCGGTACCGAGAACTTGTCAACAAGTACGGAAGAGTGCCAAGAAATGTCTCGTTAGGCATGGATTACTATAAAATCCTGTGTATGCGCAGTTTCACCGAGGAGATGTTGCGCAACACATCGACCGGGCTTCGAGAGCTTGGTTGGAAGCAGCTTTGGAAAGAGCTCGATCAGCTGAATGGTATTCTTCGAAAGTGCAGGGCGAATATCGATAAGTTCGATTCTAAGCGCCGTAGTCTCACTTACATTCAGGACCTCGTTGAGCTGGATCGTCAAATCTGTCTCTTCAAGTTCAACCGTTGTATCTGGATAGACAGAGCTGTTTCGAGTAGTCCTACAGCGATACTCCAGGTAGTTGAGTATTTTTCCTATATAAACGGTGTAACTCGCATCCTTTCTAAGGCTTGGGATAAAGAACGCTCGGAGCTCTCCAAGCGTTTCGCTTGCCTCAATCGCGCTATCGGTCGACATATGACCGACTTCGAAAAACACGGCGCCTGGCTCAAGGCCGAAGCCGCCTAACCCTCTCGACCGCCCCGTGGCGGTCAATTTTATTTAAAAATCCGCCGAAGCGGATTATTAATTTTGCATTTCCTCGAGGTACTCTTTAGCAATTTGCTTCATCTCACCACGTAGAGCACGCATTTTCGCAGGTTCAACAATATCAGATTTTTTCACATATCTTTCTCCGATCTGTTTATTCACTCCGATTGAAGTCTCCGAATTGCCCCACCCTCTATATTCAAAGCCGCCATATTTGTCAAAACCAGTATCCTGGATGCTTGTGCCATATTTCCATTTTGGATTCGAACTAGCCACAAAAAAAGCAAAACGCTCATCTCTGATGCCTTTATTTTGATAGTCTGCTTTTTCAAGGAGTTCATCCATTATCATAGATGTGCGACCAAGAGACAAATAATCCTCGATAAACAACACTGAATCACCAGAATCTAATTTAGCATTTTTTTTAATTTCTTTAAGTCGAGCAGTGTTTTCCTCCAAAGTTTTATCATATTCCTCTCGAGTTGCCTCATAATAAAGTTCGTCTTGGCGATAAACGGCAAAAAATTGAAAATCAGGTTTTGGTAATCCTCTTTGCTCGTACAGCTCATTAATAACCGGTTTAACCGCATAAACTAAGGGTCGAGCACTGGTATCTGGGAAAATAAAAACCTTTGGCAAGTCTTCATCTGCTTTATCTTTGAGTATCTCGGCTAGCTTGTTTAAACCGCGCTCCAGAACCTCTCGATCGCTTTGATTAATAAGTGTTTCGATGTCAACTTCTTTTTCAAGCTTTGCAGGTTTCTTGACCTCATTTTCTGATTCAGGGCTAAAACTCCGGCCCATTTTTTCAATATTCATAATTCATATTTTATTGTGCGGTTATTTCTGATCCCATCGTATACGCTGGGAAGAATGAATCAGGTAAATCACGGACATCATCGGCCCAATTTGAGCCGTACAAGGATATGGCCATTTCTTCAGTTTGAACCCAGCGTAAAGTTCCGCCTTGGGCCACAGCATACACTTTCGGAATACTCATTAGCTTGACCATGTATGATCCTGGTTTGTACGTGACTGAACCTTTAAGCGAAATCTGGCCCATGTCCTCGATTGAAATGAACTGCACATCATTAAAATCATCATACCAGGAAAAAAACGTGCTTTCGTTCTGAAAAACATAACGATTGCCATCTCGGCCACAGTAATATACGGCTGGTAATTCTTGAGTCCTGATCAAACTATTCGATTCACAAAACGTTTTTCCGCTCGCCAGTGGTAAATCCATGTCTTCATTAATACTCTGAGCTTGAGCTTGCTCAGTACCAATATCATAATCAAGATCAATACTTGTTTCGCCTAACACTTCAGGCTCAGGTTCATGATCTGAAGCATTTTGGGCAGCGAGTAATGATTCGTACGGATTAATTGCCGTGCCGCCATTATAGATTTCAAAATGAAGATGGGAGCCGATCGATTCTGCATTGCCACTGTCACCCACCCAGCCAATCAGCTGGCCGCGGTTAACACGGACTCCTTGTCGGACACCGGAAGCGTAAGCATTTTCGACGCCACCGTTACCGTCGTCTGTACCCGGCGT
>JBDRDZ010000099.1:0-2623 GCA_043820165.1 Patescibacteria group bacterium | reverse complement strand
GATTATATAGGCCGTCAGTGCGAAAGCAATAACGAGTGCAATAATTAAACCCCATGGTCCAGATTCTTGCCAAGCATCGAATTTTACGCCAAGATAAGCGGCGATTAAGGCTGGAACGGCAATAGTTATCCCCAGATCAGCAGCGATTCTAAACGCTAGCAGGTAAAAATAGCGGTCTGAAGGTGTTTTTCCTTTGTTTTCTTCCATAAGGAGCTTAAATTTGCGCCGATACTATAGCTTGAAATAAAAAAATGGTCAAGGATCACATTTTTTTAAAAAAATAGAGGCGCAGTCGACCCGCCCACTAAACGTGTCGACTGCGCCTAAGGCAAGGATAGCGTTAGCGTAAAACCAATGCGAGGTGGGGATAGCCAAGCGCTAATGCAACTCCGACCGCGAGCTTTGCGTCCAGCTTGCGTTGGGGGGCGGAATCGCTTCCTTACACACACAAACGATAGGTGCTAACACAGATTAGCTTTAGTTTCGATTAAATGTCAAGAATAAATTTTTGATAAAAGTTTCTAGCGATTTGCTGTCCAAAAGACTCGAAGTTTTCATTCGAGATGCGTGCCAATACTTCTTGCATTGCTGTCGGTGAATTAAACAAACCTTTTCTAATCAGATCAGCAGCGTGTTCATCTATGATTTCCTGAAATGTTTGTGATGTAAATTCAGGATGAAATTGGACAGTTCGAACCCGATCACCATACGAGAGGGCTTGAGATGTATACAAATCATTACTAGCCAAAACACAAGCGCTAGTTGGTACAGTAGTAACGAGATCTTGGTGAAAAGTCCCGATACGAAATGTTGGCTCAACGCCTATAAATAGTTTGTCATTTTGCACCAATGAGATATCAACAATACCAATTTCTGGTCCATCAGGTGCACGTTCTACCTGCCCACCAAGAGCTTGTGCGATAATTTGATGCCCAAAACAGACTCCAAGAAACGGTTTGTCGGAATCAACGACTTTACGTACAAAGTTTTCAAGCTCTGGAATCCAATCCAATTTTTCATAAACTGAATGTTTTGAACCGCCAATAATAACAGCATCCTCATGGACGTCTTTAGGTAGTGGCTCATCTGGCGTGAAGATCGTATGAAACGATTCAAGTGGTATATCCATGGCTTCTGAAAAGCGCAGTGCATATTCAGAATTAACAGGACTTTCTGCTGGTTTACGTGCCCGCGAACAGATGAGGAGAATTTTTGGATGAATTTTTTGCATAAAATAAAATTGCCATTTGGTTAAAGGGTTCGATTATTAATCGAAGCTTCACCAAGATGACAAATTGAAAAGACGTATGGTGTTAGTGGTGGTTGTTTCGGCAACTTCATCAAAACTAATTCCTTTTATCTCTGCGATTTTTTCAGCTACATATTTTACATAACCCGGTTCGTTGCGTTTACCGCGATAAGGTGGTGGCGCTAAATAAGGCGCATCAGTCTCGATGATTATTTGTTCCAAAGGAATATCCTTAATTTCTTTTTGAAGTTCTTTTGAAAATGTCAGGATGCCGTTCAGACCAATTGCAAAGCCGATCTCGTTGTAATCTCGAGCTTCAACAGCCGTGCCTGTGAACGAATGGATCACTCCACGTTTCATTAATCCTCCATTTTTAATCTCTTCAAGCAGTAACGATAGTTGGTCATCAAATGCCTCTCGGCTGTGGATAACTACTGGTTTATTCATCACTGAAGCAAATTTAAGCATTTCACGGCAAGCCGTTTTTTGATCGTCGATCATCTGCTCGCGATCGACTTCGGGCGGGAGCCTGTAATAATCAAGTCCGAACTCGCCAACAGCAACCACTTTTGGGTGATCAACTAAAGAGCGATAAAAATCCGGATCAAATTGTTCTGATCTGGTTTTAATTTTATCTGTCCCCTGCTCTTCAGGCGAAAGTTCATCCTGATCATAAAATTCCTGCTGGTGCAGGTGATTGGGATGCAAGCCAATCGTGGCCCAGACTCCGTTGTATTGTTCTGCGATTTTAATCGCATTCTCGCTGGTTGTCGATTGTGTACCGACTGTAATCATGCCAGTTCCTTCAGCTAACGTTCTTATAATCACGTCATCCATGTCATCTTTGTAGGCCTGGAAATGGACATGACAGTGCGAGTCAATTAATTTGAGATTCATAACTATCCAAGATATTCAATCATTGGGAAGATGACTTGCGCAAACTCCATGGTCCAACCAAGCCAATGGACGATTGGCGAAGCTGATAAAACATCTTTAAGTCCGCCGTCTGGCAAAAAGTAGTTTGTCAGATAAGTAATAGCAATAATCAGGGCGCCACCTTCAAAAAAGCCCATGACCGCTCCAAGCAATTTATTGATCGGCTTAAGAAACGGGATGATGGCTAGGATTTTATAAAACTTGTCCAGTAGATGAAAAAACCAGCCTACTAAACGGCTGATAACGAAAACCAAGATCATGTAGACGATGACCGTGACCATCGGTTGTTCCAGAACAGTAAATTTATCTCCTAAAAAGACAATAATAATGCCGCCAGCGATAAGTCCAGCGATCATGCCGACTAAGTTACCAAGTGTCTGGATAAAGCCGTAATACCAACCTGAGAGCACAAAAAAAGCAATAGCGGCGATGAGAACG
>JBDRDZ010000098.1:0-5172 GCA_043820165.1 Patescibacteria group bacterium | reverse complement strand
AATGCCTTTTTCTTCAGCTTCGATGTGGATGTCAGATGAACCGAGTTTAAGTGCGGCAGCAATCAAGATCGCCATCAGGTCAGTAATACTGGCGCCCTTAAGTACGTTGGCAATATCAGCAAAGCTCTTCATCTGAGACTGGTATCTTTCCAATTCTTCCTCTTTAATTTGTACGCCTTTAACAACGAGTTTGATCTTCGGCAACATGGCGTAAAGTTTGAATGCTTGGTTGAAGCTCTCATCGGAAATTTTATAAAGAGCGCCATTTGTTTTATTGCGTTCCTCGAGCTGGAAAAGAACTTCCTTAACCTCTTCTTGAGTTGGATTTACCGCACCGATGCGTAATTCCGGACCGTTAAACAGAAAGCTGACAACCTTGAGTTCTTTAGCTTTTTCCTCCGGAATCAAAGTTAAAGCATCTGGACTAATTGGGAAGCCTTTTAGACTGACATAGTTAACACCAAGAGCGGCCGCCTGTCTTTCAGTTTCGGCTTCTAAACCTTTTAACTCAATTTGACCGATTTTTTCTGTTAACTGTTCTTCCGGTTTTAGTGTACTGGCACCAATCGGAGCAGATGTTTTTGCAGCGGTCGAAGCAGCAGCGGCAGCTTGGGATTTTTCTGCTTGCTTCTGCTTGAGTAGATCTTCAATTGACGGGAGATCGTTGGCCATGTTTATTTTTTAAATAGAGATTCAATTGCTGGTAACAAGCCAAACCGTTCTAAACGGTTTGTTAATTGCGTCCAAACGCTGTAGTTGAAGGAAGTGATAAACCCACCGAAGCCGATGATGATGAAAAGTCCGCCTAATGTTCCAAAGAAAGTGATGACGCCCATCAGAATTACTGATCCGATACTCATCGAGGATAATACGAGTAAGCTGATAAAAATCGCATAGATCAGAAGAGCAAGAATTAACAAGATCGTGCCAACTCCGTTGGCTAAAAAAAGCAGCAAGGAAGTTTCCATGGCTACTAGCCAGTGTTTCTTAAAAATCCGATAACTGTGAAGAAATGATTCTAAGATTCCGTCATTTTTCCGAACAATCGTGACCAACGTTAGCATGCCAATGATATTGATAATGAAGGCAACTGGTAGAAGAATAGCGTAAACAGCAATGTAGACCAGGAAATTCAGACCAAGTGAATCAGAAAGGAGAGGAGTGAGTGCTAATGCTGCTAAGCACAGGAGGATGATGGTCGTTAGATACATCAAGGCATCGACCGCGAAGATTCGCCAGAAGTGCCAATGATTCAATGCAGAGAAAATCTTCTTGTATGAAATATTTTTTTTACTACTGCCATACTTGTTAACCGTCCATAAAATGATTTGTTGAGCTCCTATCATGATGATGACAACTAAGACGCAAAGGATCAGGATGAAGAAAATTGTCATCGTGATTCTGGTTGGCCCAAGCAATAAAAGATTTTTTCCATACTCCATTAACCAAGGTACGCCATCAAGGATATCGCGTACTGTGCCAAAGGTGATTTGATCAGCCGGTCGAACCCGAAGAAAGGTTTTAAAGAGATGATTGAAGCTGGCTCCGGTGCTAGCCAGACCGGCTATAGCACCAATCAACCAGAGCTCCGGATGTTTCCAGGTGATACCGAGAGATTTTAAAAATATCTGTCCGTAAATGTCGATACTTTTTCCAAAGCTGTGTTTCTTTTTTGTTTTTGCCATACCTCCTAAATAATAAAAACTCCGTGTCTTTATTATACACGGAGTTTTATCATTATTCTAGGATTGTACTGGAAGGATTTTAAGTTCTGGTGCTTTTGCTGGTGGCCCAACGATTTCTTCAAACTCTTCTTTTTCGATTGTTTCTTTATCGAGTAGGACAGAGACGATTTTATCGAGGTGTTTTCGTTCTTGACGGACCACACGTCGAGCAGTCTTTAGCGCATCTGTTAGTAAACCGAGTACTTCTTCATCAATACTTTCCGCTGTTTTTTCTGAGTAGTCACGGTTTTCGTGGATTTCCTTACCAAGAAAAATCATATCCTCGCGTTCACCATAAGTCCGTGGACCCATAGTCTCACTCATACCGTATTGGGTTACTAATTTTTTTGCTGTTTGGGTCGCCTTTTGTAAATCATTCGATGCCCCGGTTGTAATGTCTCCAAAAACTTCGCTCTCGGTTGCATAACCACCAAGCATCATAGCTAGTTCATCAATAAATTGCTGGCGGAAGAACATTTTACGATCCTCATTTGGCAAGCTCATGGTATAGCCAGCGGCTCGGCCACGAGAAATGATTGAGATTTTATGAACTTCATCGGTGTAGGGAAGGATGTGGCCGACAATGGCGTGGCCAGCTTCGTGATAAGCTGTGACCTTCTTTTCATCTTTGGTCAGAACAGAACTACGTCGTTCTGGTCCGAGCATGACTTTTTCAATTGCTTCAAGGATTTCGTGTTGTGATATTTGTTTTTTGTTAAGTCTAGCAGCTAAGATAGCTCCTTCGTTCATGATGTTCATGAGATCAGCGCCGGAAAAACCAATAGTTCGTTCAGCTACACGCCGCAAGTCAACATCTTTTTCGAGTGGCTTGCCTTTCGCGTGAATCTTGAGAATTTTTTCACGATCATCAAGTGATGGCAGATCAATGGTAACGCGACGATCAAAACGTCCTGGTCGTAAAAGGGCTGGATCAAGAACATCGGGTCGGTTGGTAGCAGCAATAACAATAACGCCGCTATTAGGATCAAAACCATCCATCTCCACCAGGATTTGGTTTAAGGTTTGTTCACGTTCGTCATGGCCACCGCCGAGTCCTGCACCTCGTTGTCGACCAACAGCATCGATTTCGTCGATAAACACAATGGACGGTGCAGCTTTCTTGGCTTTTGAGAAAAGATCACGGACACGAGAGGCACCAACACCGACAAACATTTCCACAAATTCTGATCCAGACATGTGAAAAAATGGAACGTTAGCTTCGCCAGACACGGCGCGAGCCATAAGTGTTTTTCCAGTGCCCGGTGAACCCATCAGTAAAACTCCTTTAGGAATTTTAGCTCCAACTTCAATGAATTTCTTTGGTGATTTTAAGAACTCTATAATTTCATGAAGTTCTTCCTTAGCTTCGGCTGAACCGGCGATATCACGGAAGGTGATTTTATTCTTTTTTCCAGTGACCTCACGGGCTTTTGATTGACCAAAAGTCAGCGCCCGATTATTTGCTCCCTGCATTCGGCCAATGATAAACCAAAAGACGAAAAGGAAACCAACCAGGAATATTAATGTTGGTCCAACCGTCCGCAGTAACGTCACACCGGCGCTCGGTTCTTTGACTTCAATGCTTACTGTAGCCAGTTTTTCAGCCGAGACGCCATAGTTAGTCAATAGCTCTGACAATGATTCACCTTTTTCTTTTTTTGCCGAGTACTCAGTTTGATCCGTTGAGAAGATTACCAATGTATTCTCTTGGATCTCGATACGGTCGATTTCGTCGTTATTGATTTTCTCAACTAAAGTCGATGTTCCAATAACCTCGGGCTTGGTACCTGAAAGATTGTAGCTCGAGAAGATAATTCCGAGAGCTAAAATCACTAGGAAAAAAATGATGATGTTTCTTGATAATGGTTTCATAAGTGTGTTCCTCCAAATTTTATCACAACTTATCCTACTTGCTCCTCTTTGGGAGTTTCGGTTTCAATAGTTGGGGTGGCTTCTTCAGACTTGACGGCCTTCTCTGGTGTTTCGCTGGTTGGTTCATTTTTGGCTGGCTCATCTTTTTCATCAAGGGCTTTGATTGAGAGACCTAGGCGATGATCCTTTGGTTCGATTGAAACAACTTTGAATTTTCGAGTTTCGCCGATCTTGCCAAGAACAGTAGCATCTTCAACCGGCTTGGCTGAGAGTTCGGAAACATGAGCTAGACCATGAATATCCTGATCGAGTTCGACAAAGAAGCCAAATGGATTGATTTTTAGAATTTTACCTTCAACGATATCGCCAATTGTATATTTGTTGCCTACTTCTACCCATGGATCTTCAATTAGTTTCTTCATTGAGAGAAAAATCTTGCTACCTTCAATACCGATGATTTCCGCCTTGACGGTTTCACCAGTTGTTAGCAAGTCTTTTGGATGATCAATTCGCTGCCAGGCGATTTCGGAAATATGGACCAGGCCTTCGAGAGCTGTTTCTTCATTGGTTGGATCAGGTAGGAACTTTACAAAAGCGCCAAAGTCAGCCAGGGCAGTCACAGTTCCTTCAATTAAGTCACCGACTTTGATCTGTGAAATAACGTTCTTTTGTTCCGATTCCCAAACAGACTTTTCTGACACAATTAGTTTTTCATCAACCTCATTGATATCAAGAATTTTAACGGTTAAGTTAATGCCAACAAATTCCTTTAGCTTGTCTAAAATCTTTTGCTTGTCACCACCGGTTACTCGTGGATAGTGCTCTGGTGCTAGTTGAGAAACAGGCAAAAAACCATTAAGATGTTTTGCTTTACAAATCAAGCCACCCTTGTTGGCGTCCAAGACTTTAACCTGGATCGTATTACCAGTCGTGAAAGCATCGCGAAGATCTTCCCAAGACTTTTTGTTTCCAGCATAGCGAAAGGAGAGTTCCATTTCACCGTTTTCGTTTTCAAGATCGATAACAGTAGCTTCGACTTCGTCACCGACATGAAGGTCATTATACATCCCGCCCTCGGTAAAGAGTTCTCGACCGCGAATAATGCCAGTCGTTAGGCCGTTAACATCGATGCGAATCTCACGTCCTTTTGTGGAAAGAATTTTTCCTTTGATTAAATCTCCCAGTTTTGGCACAGCTAAAAAATCTCCCTCTTGGAGGAGTTTTTCAAGCTCTGACATCTGTGTTTGTATTACGTCTGTCATAAAATTTTTCCTGATGGCGTTTTGTCCTTATAAATCGGACGCTAGGCCTTCAGGTACTAATAATTAAGAGGTGGGGCAAGTTTAGCGGAAAAGCTGAAATACGTCAAGAACTACATACAATAATCTCGGTATCGACTGTCAGCTGCTCCAGCGGCAGCCATCTCCCGCCCGCCTCAGCCTTATCGCTGGATCGGGCGGCCATTTTATTTTCAAGCCGGTCATGTTAAACTCACCCTATCGAAGATAACGAAATATTATGCCCCATCCGCATCAATCATACTTAGACGAATTTAAGATTGCTATCGAGAAACTCG
>JBDRDZ010000097.1:0-4818 GCA_043820165.1 Patescibacteria group bacterium | reverse complement strand
TTGCAAATCGCCCAAGCTGATGATATCGACGCTCAAGACATAAACATTGACATGGCCGGTTTTGTTGCAGCTGGAACAGTAACGGTGAACAATGACCAACAATCAGGGATTGGTTCAATAAAAAATGGCAATGTAGGAGCCTATCCTGAGGGAGCGTGTGTTCCATTTGTTATTCAAGTCCAAAATACTTCTGACGTACCAGGCGACATCACTGTCAGTCCTTCTTTTGATTATTTCTATTCTCAAAACAGAGGCGGCTACGGCATTGATGAACTTGAAACCGTGACAACCAGCCTAAGTAACCCCGTAGCAGCAACAAACCTCAATGAATTCGATTATTTCCCTGGCACTGCAATTAATGATACGCAATTTTATTCGGCTTCAACTCAAACTGCCGTTAATGCTGCTGTTTCCGGTCCTTACGACAATATCGATGGCCAAGGAAACATTCAGAGATATTATGACATTGAATTGCACAATGTACCGGTTACAGTTACAAAAGGTAAAGAAAAAATCGATGAAACAGTATCAATTGTTTTTTGCGCTCGAATCAATGTAGATGCTAGCCTTTTCCCAGGTGCTAGCATGTCAGTAGGTTTGGGGGGAAACGGCGGCGTAGAAAATACCGCAATTCAGGCGAACCAATTGCTTCAACTTCCAAGTCTCACTTTAACCAAAACCGTTGTTGGCGGCACAAATTTACCTGAAGATTTCGTCTTTATTGTTGATCCAGCTATTAACGGCCAAACCGTGTTCAATATCCCAGCCGGCCAGGGAGCTACCGGATCGGTAACTATCAATAACGTCTCCCCTGACGGTGTTTACAGTGTTACCGAGAGCGGACCGGCAAATTATGCTTTTTCATCTGGATCAGGCACAAATTGTATTTTTGAAGGTCAAACAGCTACCGCAACAGTTTCAGCTGCTAAACCGGCTAACGATGCCACTTGTGTTTTTACAAACGAGTTCATTGACTCAACCATTACGATTATCCATCAGGTCGTTAATGATGAAGGTGGTACAGCTGATTTAGCTGATTTCACCCTACAAATCGATGATGACATTATTGATACTGATGTAACTTATAGCTACAATCCAGGATCGTATAAAGCCGCCATTTCTGATCTTGTAGGTTATAGCAAATTATTTTCCGGTGATTGTGATGAAGATGGCGACATTGATTTATCTTTAGGCACTGATCTGACTTGCACAATCGTCAGCAACGACCTGCCGGTAGTGAACACGACTGGCAATATCACCGTTATTAAAGTTGTCGATAATGGAGAAGAGGGTACAGCTCAAGTCTCTGATTTTAATCTCTTCGTGAATAATACCCAAGTCGATTCTGGCACATCAAACGAATTTGAAGCCGGTGACTATACAATTTACGAAAACGACGGTGACACTGGCTTACTCGACGATTACACAACATCTTTTAGTGGAGATTGTGATGGTAATGGCGATTTAACTTTGGCCGCCGACGAAGATCTCACCTGCACCATCACCAATACATTTATCGATGAAGAAGATCCGCAGCCAACCACGGGGACAATCACGGTTGTGAAAATGGTTGACAATGGTAATGGCGGCACAGCTGAAATTGATGATTTTAATTTATTCATTGGTCAAAAACCGGTCACTTCCGGCCAGACCAACGAACTACCGGCCGGTAACTATACTATTACGGAAAACGACGGTGACACAGGGCTGATGGATGACTACGAGGCTGAATTCAGCAACGACTGCGTGCAAGATGGCAACATTTCCCTGGCAGCTGGTGAAAATTTGACCTGCACTATCATTAACACTTACATTGAAGAAGTGCCCAAGCCTGCCTTTAGTCTATCCTCCTGCTACGTTGGCGATGTTGGTGACGATGCCACAGAAGCAAAGTTTGGTTATCAAGCTAACGACATGGGAGCTGGAGTTGTTGATAGAAATACAGTCAGTCATGACAATAACTCACCGGAAGGACTGCCTTTAGGTTCTGACTCCGAGCTTGTCTGGTCGACCAATACTTATACTTTGGGAGCCAACAATCTGATTTGGAACCTACAAATCGACGGTAAAACCGAAACCGCTTCCCTTGATCGGGCTGGCGGGCAAAGCACAGTTATCACCAGTGAAAATCAGTGCCCTTCTGAAGATCCACAACCAACAACCGGCACAATTACGGTGACCAAAGTTGTTGAAAACGGTGCTAATGGTACTGCTGAAATCGCTAACTTTAACTTATTTGTCGATCAAACTCAGGTTGTTTCTGGTGAATCGAATGATTTTGAAGCCGGCAGTTACGTAATTTCAGAAAATGATGGCGAACTAAGCATAATGGATGATTACACAGCCGTCTTTACAGGTAATTGCGATGCCAATGGCAATATCACTCTGGCTGTTGGTGAAGATCTAATTTGTACCATTACCAACACTTACCAAGACGACAACGGTGGCGGTGGCTCCGGAGGCGGTGGAGGCGGAGGCGGCGGGACTTCCGGTAGCCATTACGCAACCTTGACTGTCTACTTAGAAATTATCAACGATGACGGAGGCACCTTTGACTCAGAAGATTTCAATATCTTTGTTGGTGAAGCTAGTGTCGCACCTGGTAATTCCACTCAATTTGTACCAGACAGCTATTTGATCTCCCTATCGAGTGAAGCTGACGGAGACATTGCTATTGCGACAATACGACCAAACTATTCTTATTCAGCCAGCTACTCTGGTGATAGTGATTCAAACGGCAACATTACCATGACGGCACCAAACAGCTACACTGTCACGATAACAATTGATGATCAATATTCCAATAACAGTTCTGCCACTCCCCAACCAACTCCGCTGGTACTAGGTATAACCGACGAACCTGGGGCCGCTGGAGCCGACGAACCAGAGCCTACAGTTGATGACTCGGCCGAGACAATAGAACCAACACCAATGGTTCTAGGCGCAGCTGATGAGCTGCCACGCACTGGCTTCCCGATCGGGTTACTTATACCAGTAACCATGACAACGATGTTCCTGATGCGACGCAAAGAAGACTAGATGCGCATGCCGGTGTCAAAACCGGCATGTTTCTTTTCATGAAGCTACCAAAAAACAAAAAACATCATCAGATTATTAAAAGTGTTATTTTGGGCGTCGAATTGTTGATCGTCTTGTTTGTCATTCTCAATTTTCAATACATTGACACTGTCACAGAATACAAAGCCGAACAATCGCCGAATGTAGTTGGCGCTGAAATGATTGAAGAAAGTAAAATAACACTTGAACCCAACGAACTTTTTATTCCTAGCCTAGATATTCGGGCACCGATTGTTTTTATTGACGAAAAAAATGAAACTGTTTTCCAGCTCGCTACCAGAGAAGGTGTCGTTCACTATCCAGACACTGCTCTAGTTGGTGAAGTCGGTAATGCTTACATTTTCGGTCACTCAAGTGATCTTGCCTGGGTAAAAAATCCCTATCGTAACATCTTTGCTTTACTGCCAGAAATTAAGACTGATGCATGTATTTTTACCACTGATGATCGAGGCAAAATTTATAGCTATCAAGTTGAAGAAACTTATATTGTTAGCCCTAAAGATCTACGAGTTCTCGACCAGGAAACCAACGGCGAAGCGATTTTAACTGTCCAGACATCTTATCCGCTCGGCACAGCTCTGGCTCGATATATTGTCAAATCAAAACTTTCCGATGAAGCAAATTGCCCCATGTAGCGACAGTTGATATACTTAGTGTTGTCTATGGCTAATAAAAGAAAAAAACGCGGATCTTTCTGGAAAGATTTTTTTATTCCGCATAAAAACAACAATCACCAACCTAAAGCTCTACAGCACAAAGCTTTATTTTTCTATTCTGCGTGTTTAATCGGTTTAAAAGTTGCCCTGATTACAGCTCAAGTCATTTTGCCATCGGCCAGCCTTTATTCGAGTGCGATTAATCGATCTAATATTTTCGAGTTGACCAACGCTAGCCGACGCAATGCTGGATTGGAAAAACTATCCTATAGTGAACGGCTGAACGTAGCAGCGCAAAGAAAAGCCGAAGACATGTTTGTTAATCAATATTTTTCCCACACTAGTCCACAGGGTTTAACACCATGGAGCTTTATTTATGGTGCAGGCTATGATTATGAAGTGGCCGGAGAAAATTTAGCAGTTTACTATCACGAAGCTGAAGACGTTCTAGCTGGCTGGATGGCTAGCCCGGCGCATAAAGCAAATATTATTGATTCACGGTTCACTGAAATCGGTATTGGCGTTGCAACAGGTACGTTTAATGAATACGAAAACACCGTTATCGTTGTCCAGATGTTTGGCCTACCAATCGTCGAAGCGGTTGAGAAGATACCAGAACCAACTGAGACGATTGCTATGGCAGAAGATACTGAACCGCCAGTACCTCTTGAAGAAAATATCAGCGTCGAATTAATTAATCTGAGTCCGAACGAAGATGGTATCGAGGTTGATATCGATGCCCCAGAAGCAACTGAACTAAACGTGAGCTTAAACGAAACGAACGAGCCTCTAACGCAAAATGCAGACCAAACGTGGTCCGGAACTATAGAAACCGAAACGCTTGCGGATGATGTCGATGGCGCTGACCTTTTCATTCAAGTTATCAAAGAAGACAAAGTCTTCACCAAAAAAATTGTCTGGGTCGCTGGCAGCACTGATGCTCGTGACGTTTACTACGTTGATTCAACAAGTAAAAATCATGAATTTTTCGGATTTTTTAGAGTCAACGGTTTAGAAGATATCGTCACTCGTTTCTACTTTTTGACCATGGTATTGCTCGCCGCTGTCCTGATGCTTAACGTCT
>JBDRDZ010000096.1:0-7571 GCA_043820165.1 Patescibacteria group bacterium | reverse complement strand
CGTTCGCTTTCAACTGCTATTGATCGTTTTGATCTGGTCTTGCGCGAGATTTTCGAAGACGTTGATCAGGATGTTAATGTTTGGATCGGCGGAGAAAATCCTTTTGGCAATCAAATGGCAACAATCATGCTTAAATATCGCCTACCAAATGGTTTTTCTGGCTTATTAGGGTTAGTCGGGCCGTTACGTATGGACTATTCGCGTAACATTAAACTACTCAACCAAGCCAAAACTTTATTAGATGAAGAAGTATGAAGAAGAAAAAAGATAAAAATAATGAACTAACGGAAAAATGCGCAGAGTATCTCGACGGATGGAAGCGTGCAAAAGCTGATTACGAGAACTTACAAAAGAATCTGGCTCAATCAGCAGAGGATTCTCGCAAACGAATTAAAATTTCTTTTTTACACGACTTGCTACCAGTCTTGGATAACTTTTCACAGGCCGTCGCTCATGTACCGAATCTAGATGAGTACGATGAAAAAATACAAAAAGATTTGGAGAACTGGTTGCAGGGCGTAACCTTTATTCAAAAGCAGCTTGAGGATGTTATCAAAGAACTCGGTGTTGAACAGATCGTAGCTGAAGCAGGTCAATTTGATCCAAACTTGCATGAGTCGGTCGATACAGCGACTGATCCGGAAAAGCATGATCAAGAGATTATAAAACAAATTCAACCGGGCTGGAAAATCGGCGAGACCGTTATTCGTCCGGCAAAAGTGGTAATTAACAACAAAGAAAATAATTAATAATTACCATCCCGACCGAGCGTAGCGAGTAGAGGGATCAAAATCGAAAGATTCCTCGACTCGGCCAGTTGAGCTGGCCTCGCTCGGGATGGTGAGTGAAAACTATGTCAAAAATATTAGGAATTGATTTGGGGACTACTAACTCTGCCATGGCGGTCATGGAAGGTGGTCAGCCAAAGATCATCGAAAATAAAGAAGGAGCACGAACAACACCATCTACAGTAGCGGTAACAAAAAATGGTGAGCGTTTGGCCGGGACGCCAGCAAAGCGCCAGGCTGTTACTAATCCTCATAACACAATTTATTCAGCCAAACGTCTAATCGGACGAAGATTTACTGACGAAGAAGTTCAGCGTGATAAAGAAGTCATGCCCTTTGAGATTATTAAACGTGGTGAAGGTGTTGCGATCAAGATGGCTGATAAAGAACACACGCCTCAGGAAATCAGCGCTATGATTCTACAAAAACTCAAGGCTGATGCTGAAGAAAAACTTGGTGAGAAAATCACACAAGCAGTTATTACTGTACCTGCGTACTTTGATGATTCACAGCGTCAGGCGACGAAAGACGCTGGCGAGATTGCTGGTCTGGAAGTGCTGCGAATTATCAATGAACCAACCGCGGCAGCTTTAGCTTATGGTTTTGATAAAAAAATCGGTCAGCAAATTTTGGTTTACGATTTGGGTGGTGGAACATTTGATGTTTCTGTACTTGAAGTTTCGGAAAATACAGTCGAGGTGATTGCGACTAACGGTGATACTCATCTTGGTGGTGACGATTTTGATAAAACAATCATCGATTGGATTGTTGGGGAGTTTAAAAAACAAGAAGGAATTGACCTCTCGGGCGATTCTTTGGCTATGCAGCGGATTAAGGACGCGGCAGAGAAGGCTAAAATTGAGTTATCCACAGCCCAGGAGACTGAAATTAATCAACCATTCATTACTCAGGGCGCAGAAGGACCAAAACATTTAGTTCTCAATGTATCACGAGCCAAGCTAGATGAGTTGGTCACGCCGCTTGTGGATAAAACTCTCGAGCCGGTCAAAAAAGCACTGCAAGATGCTAAACTCGAAACTAAAGATATCGAAGAGATTGTTATGGTTGGTGGTATGACGCGCATGCCATTGGTTCAAAAGAAAGTAGAAGAGTTTTTTGGTAAAAAAACAAATTCAAGTGTTAATCCTGACGAAGTCGTGGCCATCGGAGCTGCTGTTCAGGCCGGCGTGCTGCAGGGCGATGTTAAAGATGTGCTTTTGCTTGACGTCACACCATTATCACTCGGCATTGAAACGCTTGGCGGTGTCTTCACTAAACTCATCGAGCGCAATACTACAATACCGGCATCAAAGGGTCAGATCTTTTCAACAGCAGCTGACAATCAGCCTTCAGTTGATATTAAAGTTTTCCAAGGTGAACGCGAGATGGCTGCAGATAATAAAATACTTGGCCAGTTCATGTTGCAGGGCATTCCACCAGCACCACGGGGCGTCCCTCAGATCGAAGTTACTTTCGATATTGATGCTAACGGTATTTTAAACGTTAAAGCGGTCGATAAGGGCACTGGAAAAGAACAGAAGATCACTATTACAGCATCGTCTGGATTATCTGATGACGAAATTAATAAGATGAAGACTGATGCTGAGTCACACGCCGAGGATGACAAGAAAAAGCGTGAGACGATCGAAGTCAAAAACGTGGCTGACACCATGGTCTACACTGTTGAAAAAATGCTTTCAGAAAACAAAGAAAAAATAGCTGAGGATGATACCAGGTCACTTCAGGAAAAAGCTGATGCGCTGAAAGCGATCAAGGACGGTGATGATATCGATGCCATCAAGAAAGCTTCGGAAGAATTATCAGAGGAAGCGCAAAAGATTGGTGCAAAGATGTATCAACAAGAACAAACAGAAGCTCCAGCATCAGAATCAGGTGAAGAAAAACAGGAAGAGGTAAAAGATGCAGAATTTAAAGAAGCGACCGACGATGATCACAAAAGCGAATAATTATGCAAAATAAACAACAGCCAATTCGCATAAATGATGAGTCAATAACTCCGATTTACGCAACTACAATTACAATATCTCACAGTCCGGAGCAGTTCGCATTTAGTTTTATGAGTGATATACCTCCGGTACGCCAACTTCTAAAAAATATTGTAATTTCTCCCCAGCATGCAAAACGTTTGTTATATACTTTGAGCCAAAATTTAGTCAAATATGAGACTAAATACGGACCGGTGCGAGATTTTATGGAGCCGATCGTGACTACATCAAAAGAAAGTCAGCTTCAAGACGAGGAGTTGAATCAGGTTAGTGAGATAGTGAATAATAACATTGTTAGTGTAAAAGCGATGATTAATGAAGGGCTGCTTTCTGATGAGGAAAAAACAAAGCTAAACGAGTTGGCCACAAAATTAAAGAACGAATTGGAAAATAGAAATTCTCAAGGCGTAGAACGTATCTCATCTGAGCTGACCAACCGTTATAACACTTATGCAAAGAAATTGTTTGACTTAAAACGAAAAGACGAATCACCCCCGGAGGATATGACAGATAATAAATAGCCATGATTCTTATCTGCAGTAACAACCAAGGTAAGGTCGCGGAGATCAGTCGGGCGCTGGGCGGGGTTGAGGTTGCTTCGCTCAAGGATCGTGGCATCGAGCTCGATGTCGTTGAAGATCAAAATACGCTCGAGGGTAACGCGCTCAAAAAAGCTCGTGAAGGCGCGAAAGTGAGCGGTTTACCAACAATCGCAGATGACACCGGATTGTTTATCGATGCCCTGGATGGTGAACCGGGTGTGAAAGTTCGTCGTTGGCCCGGTTATGAAGCGCAGGACGAAGAACTGATCGCATTGAGCTTCCAGAAGCTTAAAGACATTCCTGAAGACGATCGAACGGCAAAATTCGTCACGGTCATGGCTTATGTCCATCCAGATGGCACAGAGCTGATCGGACGCGGGGAAGTAGCTGGTAGAATTCTGGATCATCGCACCGGGGAGTATCATCCTGGGTTGCCGTTTGATACAATCTTTTATAGCAATGAACTCATGGCAACTTTTGCCGATGCCTACGATCAAAAAGATCTTGTTTCGCATCGAGTTCGTGCTCTTGAGCATCTTAAAGCTCAACTATCACTTTAATATGGCCGAAAACATCACACCTAAAAAACGACGTCTTTGGAGTGGCTTTGTCAGTCTGCTTTCCGGCATACTCTACATTCTGTCACTGCCAGCGGTTCGTAACTTCATCTGGAATAAGATTGTTGGTAAAAGTCAGGAAAAGATTGTCGATGCCAAAGCAAAAATTGTTGAGGAGGAAGAAAAAGATAAAAAATGGGGGATGTTTAAGTAAAAATATGTCCAAAGCACAATTCATTGCTCTGGCGGGCGTCATTATTTTGCTGTCGGTTGCCTATCTGCTTTTAATTGCCATTCGTGATTATACTGATCTTGGTAACTTCTCGGAATCATACCTTGAGCAGGATAGCAAAGGAGAGATCGCGTTAGATCGTGAAAATGAAGCGATCGCTGAATTTGCTGATCCAAAAGTTATTGAGATTATCGAAGTTTACCGTCAACAAAATTATGTTCTTGCCAGTGATGTGACCGATGAGTTTACCGACCTTGTTACTGAAGCCTATCGTGATGATATTTTTGTGCTTGCTAGTGAACTCGAGATAAATAATAATGAAAAGATTGTTATCGTCACAGCGCCAACTAGGGAATTCAATCAAGAGTTTTGCGGGCTCTATGGTCAGGAAATGTGTTTTATTTTGTATGACAATGGTGAGAATGTGAAGATTTTGAATATTATGGATTTTCTGATTCGTGAACAAACGTTTGAACCTGATTTTGAGTTCAATATGGACGATCCGTTATTTGCTAACATGTCTGGGAGTCATTGGATGCTTGAAGAATATATCAAGGATGAAGATGTTGTGTTTATCAGTGCTGGTATTGGTGATGCTGGAGCTAGCGGACTTACATATTACGCTCTTGATCTAAAAACAACTGCAAAGACCGAGATCGTCAGCATTGATTCGAGTATTGGTGAACCGACTATCATTCAACGCGACGACACGATTTTGGTATTCAATTTTGAATATGAACAAACAGAAGGGGGTTTAAATCATCATTTTGGCACAATCGAAACCGGTAAAGGTGGCGAAGTATTGGCCGAGATCGACGAGACTAACGATCAATTTGTTGATCCTGAAGTTATCGACATAATCGATACTTATGAAAATGTTGGTGAAATTTGGTTTACTTTGTTCGGCCAGCAATACTCATTTAACGGTGAAAAGTTAAAGAAACGATAAACATGGAAAAAGATCCGTATAAAATTCTTGGCGTTGAGAAAAACGCTAGTAAAGATGAAATCAAGGGCGCTTTTCGAAAATTAGCGCACGAGCATCACCCGGACAAGGGTGGTGATGAAGCAAAGTTCAAAGAGATCAACGCGGCTTATCAGATTCTTCATGATGATCAGAAGCGACAGCAATATGATCAATTTGGACAAACGTTCGATCAAGCCGGAGCTGGCGGCTTCGGTGGGTTCAATGGTGCACAGGGGATGCATTTTGAAGATCTTGGCGATATTTTTGGCGAGATGTTTGGTGGCGCTTTTGGTGGCGGTCGATCGCGCAGCGCTCGCGGCTCTGATATTCAGGTTGATGTTGAACTCTCGTTTAAAGAGTCAGTTTTTGGTGTAGAGAAAGAACTAAACATTTCCAAAAATAACGTTTGTGAACGTTGTGGCAGTGAAGGTGCTGAACCAGGCACAAAATTAAAAACCTGCAGCGATTGCGACGGTCAAGGTTTTAAAGTTGAAGTTCAGCGGACTATTCTCGGCGCAGTGCAACGTCGCGTAACTTGTTCAATCTGCCAAGGGCGTGGAGAAGAACCGGAAAAGAAATGTTCGACTTGTGACGGAACTGGTCTTGAATACGGCCGCAAAACGCTGCGTGTTGATATTCCAGCTGGTGTGGAAAACGGCATGCGTATTCGTGTTCGTGGTCAAGGTGAGGCAATCGGCGTGGCGGGATCGACAGGGGATTTATATTTGATCATTCACATTAGTGCTGATCAACGTTTTGAGCGAGTCGGTCAAGATATCTTCTGTCAAAAGAAGATCGGGTTCACCCAAGCAGCTATCGGCGATGAAGTTGACGTTGATACTGTAGACGGTTCAGTTAAACTAAAAATTCCAGCGGGCACGCAAAGTGGTGATAAGCTTCGTTTGCGTGGAAAAGGTGTTCAGACCAGCCGCGGCCGCGGCGATCAGATTGTCGTTATTCAAGTTGCGACTCCAAAGAAACTTTCTAGAAAACAAAAACAGATCCTGAAGGATCTGGATTTACGAGAGTAAAACTTCACCTATATCATGACAAATCCGAAAAATAAAGTTTTGTATACAGGCTTTACTAGTGATCTTGCTCGACGCGTATACGAACACAGGCATAAATTTGTTTCAGGGTTCACTGCGCAATACAACGCGATTAAATGCATCTACTATGAAGCGGGTGAAGACTACGAAGGTATGTTGGCTCGCGAAAAACAGATAAAAAATTGGAATAGAGAGAAGAAGGAGCGGTTGATCAATCAAAAAAATCCCAACTGGGAAGATCTTTTCAATGAGATATATGATTAGATCCCTCGACTCGCCTATGGCTCGCTCGGGATGGTAAATATTTTAGTTTCTTACCCCGAGGTGACCTAATCCCTCCCCTTAATTATCAACATTCCTAAAATCGGGGCCAAAACCCAAATCGTTGCTCCGGTTTCATTTGCAAAAAGCATTCTGGTTGATGGTGCGAGTGAATCGATCGTTTCGACCGGTAGATATGATGCAGCAATAGTAATCAACAGTCCGGCAAATAAAATACAAAAAACCGGCACTTCCCAGCTTGACGGTACAATATAAGGTTCAAAATAGCCGTTCATGCTAATAATGAACATGACGACAACGAGAGCGATCAAGAGCAAAATCAGCTTCAGAAAATGTGGTGCAATGCCAATGTTGATATAGAAGTAAGCTAGATGTGGCGCGAAAGTGACAAGTCCGGCAGCAATATAAAGTCCAAAGATCATTGTTGCTACATAGTCTTTACCGATCGTGTAAGCATAAACAAAAACAAGAACCAGGATGATCGCAATCGCCAAAGTGTCCCAGGTAGCAAAGGAAAGATTTTGAATTGATTCAGGTAGATCTTCAGGCATGCGCGTATTATATCATTCCTAATTCCTACTTCCTAACTCCTCACTCCCAACTCCTAATCATTTTTTAAAAAGTATTCATCCATCGCTTTGATATCTTTGATGTCTTTGACTCTTCCCATGATTTTTTTCCATTTATAGACCTGTTCAAGTTGAACAAAAGGCAAACCGTCAACAATCACGGCGTTATCGATGAGCTCGTCAGTATCCCATTCACCTGGACTCCAGCCATCAAAGATTTCAATGGTGTCATCATGAATGCGGACAGCATGATCTCGCATGGTGGCTTGAACTGCCACGCCCAGCTTCTTGGCTGCTTCCCAGGCCGTTCCACGTGCTAAAATATCAACATCATGAGCATGATCGCGAATTCCGTGTGCTACTAGCGGGCCGCTGCCAAAAATAACCCAGTCGCCGGCTGGAAGGTCGAGTTTTCGAACGATATCGAATAAATACTTGGTTGATTTGTCCATATATAATCATAATATCATAAGGACTTGAAAAAATCGGCAAATTGTGACATAATAGCTGCTAAACTAAAACAAAGGTAACATTTTGCACAAAACAGGGTAATAATGTGCAAGCAATATGCGAAAACAG
>JBDRDZ010000095.1:0-7555 GCA_043820165.1 Patescibacteria group bacterium | reverse complement strand
CCAGAAAGTGTAATAGAGCTGTCGATTTGGAACATCAATTTCAGTTGTTAACAAGACGTAATTGTCAGTTGTGTTCCGCAGCTTGTAATCAGGCGAAGGTTCGAAAATTGTCGCATCAGTACCTGGATTGCCATTACGGGCATCATTATAATAGGAAACGACTAGCGAGTGATTACGTCGCTCGACTACTTCCAAGCCGGCCATCATAGTCGCGCGGAAGGTCGTGGTGCCAATTTGACATAGACCACCACCAACGGCTGGTTTGATTTCATCACCGATAATAACCATTTCTGGCACGAAACCGTCTTCTAGAGTGATTGGTACAAGAGCGTCAATTAATGAGAAAACCTCACCTGGAGCGATTAGTAAACCATTAAGTTTTGCTGAGCCGTGCTTAAGGTTAGTAATACGGCTGTTGGACGATCCAGAGAAATCAGAAACTCCGACGCCGAGAATTTCTGTGATGCCTAAATCATTTACGTTTTGTGTTGTAATTTCTGGTTCAACAGTGGTCACTGAAATAGCTAGCTCCACTTCGCTATTACCGAGTTCCATGGCTAAAGCATGAAAAGTTTCTTCAGCATCTAATTCAACACCATTTATGCTACCAGCGAACTCGATAACTTTATTACCCTCCATTTGAAATCGAGCATTCTTTGGTGCAACGTCTACATCGAGTCGAATTTCAGTAACGAGTTTTTCTAGGTCATTAAGATTAAAACCGACTACCAATTCATTGTTAACTTTGACTGGCATCAAACCATTTTCCAGGTCATCGGCTGTCACTAACCACGAGTATTCACGCTCTGCCTGACTGTAGTAAGTCAAAGTGTAAGGAGCGGCTTCTATCGCTTGCTGAATATCGGAAATCAGTGATTCAGCTTCTGCCGTGACAATGACGTCGGCTGTATCCACGATCATCGTCTCGACAATGGAAAGTTCTAGATCGTTGACATCCTGATTTAGCCGCATGAAGAATGTTTCCATGTCGATTTCTCGACCAACAATACCTTCGATAATTGTTACTTCTATCTCGTCATCATCTTGGGTTACAGCATAAGTGGTTGGTTCTGATTTTATTTCCAGATCTTCAAAAGTAACACGTACTTCTTCTTCGATTTGATTTTCAAGAATGGTAATTTTTGGATCAATACTTCGTCCACTGATTGGTAACCAAAGTGCAGACAAGATATTCTCAACATCAGATTTTTTTCGAGCAATTTTGTATGCATCAGAAACAACATTGTCTGGTGAGAAGTCAATAAGATCAAACATTAAATCTGGATCAGACGCACCGCTGCTGCGTAGGTCAATTTGCTCTGCTCGTCCTTCAACCATAATTGAAAGGCCGTTATCAAGCATGTTGTTATAACGGTTTTGGAGCATTTCCGTAGCTTCATTTTGTGTCAAGCCGCCTACCAAGACACCACCGATATGAACGTTCGGATAGATTTTATTTTCGAATACCTTTGCGTAGGCAAAGACGCCGGCAGCCAAAAAGACCACCGAAAGGGTGGTGATGCCAGAGGTCCAGAGAATCAATTTCTTATGATTCTGCCAGCCGCTTTTTGCATGAGCAAACACCGAATGCGTGAATTTTATCATATCTCTTCTTTTACTTTCACAATCATTTCACCACGAGATTTGGGTATAGTCAATGTTAGAACCCCGTCTTTCATGACTGCTTCGGCTTCATCGGGTTTAACTTGATGCGGCAAAATGACTGAACGTGAAAAAGCGCCCCAAAAGCATTCTTGGAAATGAATCGTTGCGTCATGAAAAGATCGTCCCTGCGATCGTTCGCCACGGATGGTCACCAAGTCACCAGTGACATTAATATCTAAATCTTCTGGTTTAACGCCAGCAATTGGCGCTCGAATAATAATTGAGTCACGCGTCTCGATGACATCAACTGTCAGCTGACCTTCTTCTTTTTGCCAGTCAAAATTGTCAGGTTGGTTGGTCATACTTATTTGAGTTGCATGCGTCGAATGTACTCGTAAAGAGGTCCGAGAGCTAAACCAAGCGCGGCTGACCAGATGATCAAATCAAGCGGCACGCTAAAAATTGAAGCGTCAGAATAGATTGGCGTAATCCCAAAATTTGTTTGAGCAAAGATGCTGGCAACACTGGCCGTGATAAAAACAATGAGCATCGTCAGCGCGGCTGACCAGAGAGCATCAGCTAAAAGATCTCGTCGGTGGCTGACAATATAAATTGCTACCATGATTGAGGCGAGAATTACGGCCTCGGGTAAGGACAGATCAAAAATATAACCAAGCAAAACAACCCCCCAGACAAAGAAGAGAAATGCGAGAAAAAGTCTGAGCACCCAGAAGTGGGCAACCGTATCAGGTTGTTTGTTTTTTGTTTTCTTTGGTTTTGGCAACTTGTGATAGTGTTTACCAAACAGAGCATGAAAAATAACTCCGGCAATGCCAGCGAGCAAAAAAGCAAAGAACATGTCAGTCAGTGACAGCTGGGAAAAGTTATTTTGAATATCAAGTTGAGTTTGTGAACCAACGGTCAGAGCGAGCGGTAATAGAAAGATTGCCAGCACGCCAAGTGTTACCATCTCACGGCGTAGATCAGGTCTGGAAATAAAAATCACTGTCCAGATGAGCATCAGGATCAGAATAATAATTGTATAATAGGAAAATAAAGGAATCATTGTTTATATTTTACTAGAAAAGTAATTTTACGGCTAGGATTGAGAAGTATGAAACTTGCGAGAGTGCATCTTGCGGGGTCTACTACATCTGCAACGTAAGTTTTTGGTGCATCTTAGAGCTAACTATTCCGTTAAAAGTAATCTTATCGAGTTTATCAATTGATTATTGAGTTTGTGGTAGAATAAGTGGGTAATATTTATGTCAGCAAAATCACTAGCTATATTTGTTGGAATTGGCGTTGCCGCCTTGCTTATTGTTGCCGCAATGTTTGCCAAGAGCGATGTTGATCTTTCGTTTTTTGAGCCACCTGCTGCAAACACTCAACCGCGTTTTATTACTTCAGCTATTCCAGGACGCGATCATTCTCGTGGTGCCGAAGAGCCAGAACTTTACTGGATTGTCTATACTGATTTTGAATGTCCTTACTGTAAACAATTACATCCGGAAATGGAGCAGATCATCGCTGAATATGGCGACAGGGTTCAGTGGATTTTTCGTCACTTTCCAGTCACGCAACTCCACCTAGGATCATTTGAAAAAGCCATGGCTTCAGAGTGTGTTGCGGAATTGGGCGGTGAAGATGCATTTTGGCGGTTTGCAAGTCTCGTCTTTCAGCGAACCGAAGACAACGGTCAGGGGCTCGATGTCTCACAGTTGCCCGAGTTAGCAGCGGCGATCGGTGTGAACTCAACCGAATTCCAGTCTTGCTTGGCGAGTGGGCGTTTTGAAGAACGCGTCACCGATGACATCATGTTGGGAGCAACGTCAGGCGTGTCTGGTACACCAGCATCGTTTTTGATTGACGCGAACAATAAAGCGCAAGGATTGTCAGGCAATATTACAGCGGATAGAGCGCGAGAAATTTTGGACAATCTTTTGGCTGAGTAATCCTGATCATGTTTTTCATAAAAGCAATCAAAAAAGTCTTAGGTGATTTTCGTGGGAAGATGATTTTTCTTCTCGCGACATTGGCTATCTTGGCATTGTTTATCATGATTCCAGTTTGGACCACGCCAGGTAGCGACGTCTTTTTTCACCTGAAGATTTTAGATAAAGGAATTTTAGTTTTGATAGCGTTGCTTTCGTTGTTGAACGGTTTGCTGGTAACGATGCAGCTACATATCAAACGTACAGTTCGCAAGGACCAACTAAAACATCATCTGACTAAATCAGCGACTGCCATTACTGTCATCACTAGTTCTCTGATGGCTACAGCCGCTTGTACCGCCTGCTACTCAGCGCTTTTTTCATTCCTGGGACTCGGAGCAACTATCTTCATTGCTAAAAATAAATTTTGGTTTACAGCGATCGCTTTGACGGTAACACTTATCGCTCTCTATTTTTCTTCAAAACGCATAAATAATGAATGTCAGGTTTGCACGGTGCGTTCAAGATAGCTCAGTATTTAGGGATTAGGCCTTAGCAGTAGATTAAAAAAATATACTAACCATTGAAACCTGACCACTAACCATTTTTTATGAAATCATCTGCTGCTCATCTCACAACTGCGAAATGGTTTTTTATCATTGCTGCGGTTTTAGTGATTTACTTATTTTGGCAAGTTGTTCAACCGTTTGCCTTGGTATTGATTACGGCCATGGTAGCGACAATCATTTTTGCTCCGATTGATTTGCGTTTGCAAAAGCTAGTAAAAAGCCCAAAGCTTTCAGCGCTACTTGTCGTTTCTGCAGTTTTTGTTCTAATCGCTGTGCCGCTCTTTATTGCGGCTATTATGATGATTAATCAAGCTTCCGAATTGACGTTGTCTGCTCTTGGTGAAAACGGTTGGATTACAAATTTTAATCCAGCTGGCTGGCCTATTTTTCAAATGCTGCCCGAGTCTGTCCAAGTCGCTTTGCTGGGTATCAATTTTGATTTGGTTATTCAAGCCGGTGGTTGGTTGATCAATAATGTAACTAAGATTTTTTCGAGCATGGCCTTGTTCGTTTTTAACACTTTGATTTTCTTAGTCGCCTTTTATTATCTATTAGTTGATCGTCATAAATTTTATAAACTGGTTTTAGAACTCAGCCCTTTTAAAGACGAGATGGATAAAATGATTCTTAAACGCGGCATTAGTACAGTTCGTGGTGTGGTTTTCGGCGCTCTTGTCGTTGCTATTGTTCAGGGTATTTTTTCAGCTATTGGTTTGACGATTTTTGGTGTTCCGGGTGCGCTCATCTGGGCTGGGCTGGTGATTATCGGTACGCAAATTCCACTCATTGGGACAGCTTTGATTTTAGGGCCAGCTGTTCTATACCTTTATTTTTCCGGCTCACCAGCCAGTGCTGTTGGCCTGCTCATTTGGTCAGTCGTTACAGTTGGCTTAGTCGAGAATGTTTTAGCTCCAATAATTGTTGGCAATCAAACAAAGATGCATAGCCTTTTGGTGCTACTCTCGATTCTTGGTGGTATCCAAGCCTTTGGACCAGTCGGTTTTGTGGTCGGTCCTACCATTTTAGCTGGACTCATGGTAGTTATGGATCTTTACCGAGCGGGTATTCTTGAAAAAACCGGTAAAGTAGTTTAAAAATCATTCCAAAACTCGCGATCTGCCGGCTCACGGGGCCCCACCATCCCTTCACCGTACATTATCAGTACGTCTCAGAGACTGGCTTTCCCGTACACCGACATCTTTTCGAGTTTTGAAAAGATTTTTATAAACAATATGCTGAATAAAAGATTGATTATATTTCTTGCTTTCCTCCTCGGCGCGTTCACCGCTGCCGGGGTGATTCTTTATTTGCATGCATCGGTTGTTAAAACAGTTGCCTTCGAAGCAGGTGTGCCGATTTCGGAACCAGAACCTGAACCAGAACCGCCTGAATACATTGCTGCCGGCATCGTGCCTCATCATTTAGTTGCTCGTGAAATGATTGAAGAATTTTTTACCGAGATTGCAGCGTCAGAACCTGAGACTATCGTGCTTGTCAGTCCGGATCATTGGGGGAGAGCGCAAGATGCCTTCTCTATTACTGGTGAGACTGAATATTTTGAAGCTCCAATCGATACACGACTTCAAAATGTCCTTAGACATGGTGACTCGTCAAACTATTTTGGCGTGAATGAAGAATTGATGGAAGGCGAACACGGCCTGGCTGGCTTGGTACCATTTATTGTGAAGTTAATGCCAGAGACGCAGATCGTTCCTATTGCTATTGCAGCTAACGCCTCGAGCGAGACAGTCGATAAAGTTGTTTCACAGCTATTTTTGTCCGAGATGGGACGGACGACTGTTATTTCTAGCACAGATTTTTCTCACTACCTACCGTCAGCGGCAGCTGATATGCACGATACGGCCAGTATTGCTGTGTTGGAGAATTTACAATTTGATAAAATATCAGATCTAGAACTTGATTGCTGGCAGTGCCTGTACTTTGCAACAAGTTTTGCAGATAAACATGAATCCAGAAATGCTGAAATGCTTAACCATACTAATTCAGCCAAGATTGTTGATTCCGTCGATAAAGCAAACGAAGTTACTAGTTATGTCAGCATGGTTTATCGTGAAGGTGAACTAGTAGAAAAATATCGTCCGGTCTCGATGCTCTTTGTTGGCGATATGATGTTCGGTCGTTACGTTGAAACGCTGATGCGTACGCACGGCAATGACTATCCGTTCGAAAATATTTTTCGTTTCTTAAAAGGTGTGGATATTTTGCACGGCAATCATGAAGGGCCGGTTGTTTACAGTCATTATCAAACACCAAACAACTCGACGAGCTTTTCATTTTCGGAAGATAAGGCGGCGACATTAAAAACTTACGGTTTTGATGTGGTTACGCTCGCGAATAATCACACGCTCGATCGTGGTCAACAAGGCTGGCTTGATTCACAAGAAATTTTATCTAAATACGGCATCGGTAATCACGGTCATACTTATGAAGTTGGTGATGAATACATCTACGAGACACAGATTGGTGATCAAGAATTTGAATTCCTGTCTTACAATACGACTTTTCCTTGGATCGACAAAGCTGCAGCGGTCGAACAAGTTCGCCGTCGTGCTACTGAGTCAGAAGCGATGATTATTGTTAGTGTGCACTGGGGGGCGGAGTATAAATCAGTCTCAAATTCATATCAACAAACGTTCGCTCATGATCTTATCGACGCTGGAGCTGATGTTATCATCGCTCATCATCCTCATGTCACACAAGAGATCGAGGAGTACAACGGCAAGCTCATCTTTTATTCGCTCGGTAACTTTATTTTTGATCAGTATTTCTCGGTTAACACGCAAGAGAGTTACGCGCTCGGTATGGAGGTTGGGGAGGATCAAATTGTTTATCGAATTTTCCCTTTGCAAAGCCGCATGAGTCAACCACAATTAATGTCACAGGAAAAATCACAGACATGGCTTGAAACATTAGCGGCACGCAGCAGCGAAAGTTTGAGAGAAGATATCAAACAAGGTATAATCACGGTTGTAAAATAAATTTATTGTCTATGCCAGCTCAGAAAAAACCAACTAAGAAAACTCCGGTCAAGAAAACACCAACCAAATCGGCTCCAGATGACGAGTTAGAGTTGCTCGAGGAGATCGAACAGATCAGTAAATCTCAAACCAAGCCAAAGAGTACTGGTCCGAGTGACGTTATCCTGATGATCGCTGCTTTTATTATCGGCGCCTTGGTGATTCTGGCAGTCTATTTTACCTACCGGGCTGTGAATAGTACGGTTCAGTTTGGTAAAGAGCAGACACAAAAAGCAACCGAGGTTGATGCTGATGATCTTGATGAGTTTTTAGCTGAACTTGATGATTTGCTGAGTGATGATGAAGATGCCGAGATGACAGATGGAGATCTAGCAATCGATTGGAATAATCGCGTTATCGAAGTTGATATAACTAATTTAGGTTTATCATCAGACTCAACTAGCAACGG
>JBDRDZ010000094.1:0-4193 GCA_043820165.1 Patescibacteria group bacterium | reverse complement strand
AATGAACCGGAGGTAGTAAAAAGAAAATCAAGAAATTATTCTAACGTCCTAATCGGAGTTGTGGCCATTATCGTCGGTATACTATTATTAGCTTTATTACAAAATAACAGTAAATTAACTGGTGATGCCGAGGTAATAAATGACAACAATGTTAATGAGATTGTAACAGAGATCGAGGAAGAAAAAGAACCACAATTTAACTTTGAATATTTACTTCCAACTAATTGGGATCTGACTAGCAAAGCCGAAGACGGCATCGCTGCTATTTCTAAAGGTCAGAAAATTCAATTTGGCATTGTGCAGGATCCGGCCGATAAAGATTTCGTCTATTTTGCTGCTTCAGTTTACGACAGTCGCAAAAAAGAAAATTTGTTAAGTATCTATAAATTCAATTCTGCTAATCTGCACTTTGAAAGACTGTATCGAAGTACTTATGGCAAAGGTGATTTCTCTCATCTACACGATGAAGCCATCCCAATTTTTCACGTAATCGGCTATGCTGATGGTCGATTAGTAATTCTAGCTCAAGACATGGATGATTCTCCTGGACCGTGCGCCGAGCCGATGCTTTTTGATAACGAAGGTGGCGCCCGAGCTTTAATAAGTATGAATTTAATGGATCCGTACGCTGGGTTTAATCAATATACGCCACCGGAAGAACTTATCGATGAACTGATTGAAGAACAAAGACAGTGTCTAGATGACATCTTTGAAGAATAAAATGGAAAGCCCCAGTTCGCTGGGGCTTTTAAATTTGGCTTATTTTAGGCCTATTCCTTGACAAAAAAGCTAAAATTGGGTATAATTTTCTGTTTAGTTGTTCCAATTTTAGTCTCGAGGGACTTCCAAAGTTGATGATTACGATGATCGATTTTGGAAGCAACGCGATGATGAGCATCGTGTTTGCCGCCCTTTAAAGGAGCCACCATGTCGGCTGAAAATGAAATCACTGTCTACCGCATGTCCAACGACGAGTGGTGGGTTTGCGTCCGCCACTGCGGAGATACTGTCGTCGAGGCCTATGGCCTGGTCTCATGCGTGCTGGCTAAGTGTGACAGCTACGAAGAGGCCATCGAGGCCGGACGTCGCTTCAACACAGAGAAGCTTCACGATCCGACCTTCAGTGATGAGGACATCAGAGCTGCTCACAAGCTCTGCGCTCGGCATTGTGATGCGGCGCGCCGAAAGGAGTGCAATCCGGTCGACAATCCACACAACTGGTGCGGTGTCTTCCACGATTTGCTCTTCGAGGCTGCCACAAGCGCGGGACATGATCCTTTCGGTAATAGCGATGACAGCTATGTCTACACCGAATACGGCTTCAACCCGCCGAGCAAGGAGCAACTGCTCAAGCAGCTGCCCTGCTATCTGGCCAGCGAAGTCCGACTGCGCTTCGGCGATCGGCAATGTGATTGCCTTGACCATCGCGACATCCCTCAGATGAAGTGGTGGGTCGAGGAACAGATTTGGCCCGACTGGGAAAAAGACGAAGACGGTGACACGGTCTACATCGAGCCCCGCGTGCTCGACAAGGATCTCACGTTTGCTGAAGCCGTCACCCTTGCCCAGAGCTACGCCACCCGACAGCCCGGCAAGTGTGAGTTAGTCAATCCCCCGCTCCTCTTTAAGGAGTTCGTGGATTACGATAATCACACCTGTAGCCTCGAGGACGAATGGCGTCTGGTGAACCCTCGCCGGCGACGCGAGCAAAGCTCGTGATTCCCTGGTCGCTGCAATTGCACGCAGCGACCCAACTTACAAAGTTGATGATCATTGAATGGTCAATTTTGTAAGCAACGCGATTAATGGAGGTCGTGTTGTCACCCACCCGAGGAGTACTTCATGTACGAATCCCTCAACCAGTTTCCCCTTTTGAAAAGTACCTTCGACAATGAGGAGTTTCTGGGCAGTGAGTTCCCAGTCTATCTTCTCGCAGGTATCGGCCAGTCTCTCTGGCATTGCTTGCAGCTCAAGCGCTTGCAGCCAGCCGAGGACGGCTATCCGGCCTACGAGGTCTTACTCGAGCAACCACAGCTCGTCCGCCCGGACTGGCTCACCGACAGCCATTCCAAATATTGCCGCGCGGCCGCCAAAGCCATCTGTAGCTTGCCGGTCATTCGCTACGTCCATGAAATCATCCACTGCGAGGATGACAAGGAAATAGCTAATGCTGCTCGGCTCTTACTCGAAGCTCGAAGCGTTCTGGCCCGTATGGCCCACTTGCTTCAAGACGACGAGCTCGACGCCGAACTACGTGTTCTCGATCTCACTTTCAGTCTTTGCGGACGTGTGCTCATGGCCCGTCTGTCTGAATCTGAAGCCGAGCGCTGCACTGTCGCCATACGTTCACCGGCTTTCAATAAAATGTCCGGCTACGAAACGTTGGAAGAACTTAGTAACGTCCTGGATCCCAAGGAATGGTGGGGGGTTCCACGTCGCTGCTAAATAGTACTGCGAGGGTTACGAATATCACCCGCGGATGACCGATCCGTCAGCAGAATCAGTACTAAATCGTGTCCTTCAATCAGTCGTGTCTGATTGAAGGGCTCGCCCACAAAGTTGATGATCAGCGATGATCAATTTTGCAACAAAAACAACCGCAGCAGAGCGGTTGTTTTTACATATACTAATTCAACAGCCTCTTACGTGAGAAGGCGTGACCGGATGGTGTCTTTGGGTAACGCTCGAATCTTCCCGCTTGATCCCGATCGGAAAAACTAGCGAACCAAATTAATTTCCAGGAACGATGCTTTTTTGTATAAGAAGATTTACCAGAATTATGTTCCAATAATCTTTGTTGCACTTCACTATCCGAGAATCCGTAATAGAATCGTTGATTAATTTCACTTTGAATGATGTAGACGTAGTACATATTTATAATCAAAACAAAATACACTGTCTTGCGACAGCGCATCTTAGCCCCACTTCATTCTTTTAGAACTTCGTTAGGGGCATTCCACTTCGCCTAAGCGAACTGTGGACATCCCCAACGTAGCCCGAAGGGCGAAGTGGGATGGTGGACCTGAAGGGATTCGAACCCTTGACCCCCTGCTTGCAAAGCAGGTGCTCTAGCCAACTGAGCTACAGGCCCATGTTTTTCTTGCCTGTAGCGAGGTTGGCTTCGTGCCAACTGCCTGCCCCGCACCGAACGAACATAGTGAGTTCTGGTGCTGGGGAGCTACAGGCCCAAGACTTTTTTCCAAAGTGCAAATATCATACACAAATCTGCTGACGATGTCAAGACAAAATAGCAATATTTATGCTAAAATGGGTAAGTAAAATTCATATATGAAAAAGATAGTTTTTCTGCCGATATTGGCAATATTTTTCCTGCTACCGGCCGTAACTCAGGCAGCAGATTCAAGTGGTGTTGAAGTCGTCCTTTTTGATGACTTAGGAGAAGTAACCACCACTTTTCATCCTTTCGGCAAAGAGTATCGCGGCGTAGGCAGCTTTACTTCAGGCGATCTTGGCGCAGATGGCGTAGAAGAAATTATCGTTGGCTCTGGTCCGGGGCTTATTCCGAACGTACAAATTTACCGACAGGATGGCACGTTGATCAGTGAATTTTTAGCTTATAATGAAACATATCGCAATGGTCTCAATGTCAGCATTTGTGATTTAAACAATGACGGTTCAAGCGAAATTATTACCGGAGCGATGCTTGGCGGTGGTCCACATGTCAGAATTTTTGATGCACAAGGGAACGTGCTTTACGGCGGCGGCTTCTTTGCATATGCTGGAGATTTTCGCGGCGGCGTCAACGTTGCTTGTGGTGACATTGACGGCGATGGTCTAGATGACATTGTCACTGGTGCCGGAATCACTGGTGGTCCACACATTAAAGTTTTTACTCCATTTGGGGAAATGAAATTAGAAACTTTTTCTGGCAGTGCACTTGAAAATACTGGAGCTGATGTCGCGGTCGGTGATCTTAACGGAGACGGTGATGATGAAATTATTGCCGGACGTATGGGTATTGGCGATCCAACAATAATTGTTTTTGACATTCGGAAAGGCAAATTAAGTTTTGTGGTGGCACTCAACGCTTTTGACGATTATAAAAACGGTATTCGCGTCACAAGTGGTGATGTTGATGGTGATGGCGTAGATGAAATCGGTGTTTCAACAAATAAACATGGTGTTGGTTTAGTAAAATTTTTTGAACTTTCCGGATTAACTGCCGCTGCGAT
>JBDRDZ010000093.1:0-3832 GCA_043820165.1 Patescibacteria group bacterium | reverse complement strand
CGCTTTTCCCACGAATATCAATGCACTCGTTGCAGCAAAACCTTCCCGTTACCAGTTGAACTTGATCGTTCCCGGCCAATTTATTGTGAAGATTGTATGCCAATCATTCAGGAAGAGAAAAAGAGTGGTAAAAAGAGTGGCCCCCGAGACACAAGAGGAGGTTCGAGAGATACAAGAGGGCCTTCAAGAGACAGAAAAGACAAACGACCAGAACAAAAACCAGTACCAAAGGTTTCAGAAGGTGAAATTTTAGAAAAGAAGATCGACGACAAAGAAGTTTCTTTAAGCGCCTTGACGCAAACAGAACCAAAGGAAAAGAAAGAGATCATGCAAAAAGAAGCGCCAGCACCAAAGCCTCAAAAACAAGAAAAGCCTGTAGTAACTATGCAAGATGTTGCCAAGCATGAAGCGAATCAGGAACGACTGCCGAAAGAGCAAAAACCAAAGCAGGAAACGTCGGAACAGACAGATCAAAAACGTAATCGTCGACGACGTAAAAGAAAACCAAAAAATCAACATTCAACAGGTAATAAGCTGGTGTTTGAAAATGATCGTCAGCCTTCGAATAAAGTTGAACCGCCGCCAGCAAAGCCGGTAGAAGAAAAGCAACCAAATAAACTTGATCCCGGGAAGATTGTTAGCTTTAATGATTAGGCTGATTCCATCATTTTGTATTCTAATTTTACTGGGAGGAGGTTGTCTTTCCGGCCAAATTTCAAGATCCACCAACCAAATGAATAGCGATATGGAGTCACTGACTCTTACAACCTCAGACGGCGTTTTAATTGCTGCGGATTATTATCCGGCAGAAGGGGATCGTTACGCGATTTTACTCCACATGATGCCAGCAACAAAAGAAAGTTGGCGTGATTTTGCGGCTATACTCCAGACGCACGGCATTTCATCTATCGCTATTGACGAACGGGGGCATGGAATGAGTGAAGGTGGACCAGATAGTTATAAGAAATTTGCTGACAATGAACAACAGGCTAAGATCAAAGATGTTGAATCAGCTTGGCGAGAACTCGAGCGTCGCGGAGCGACGGCTGAGAAAACCGTTTTAGTTGGAGCGTCAATCGGGGCGAATATAGCAATACGATATTTGCTTGAGGAGCCGCAAAATCAAATTGCCGTTGCCCTTTCACCTGGACTCGATTATCATGGCGTAACCACGAATGATGCTGTTAAGAAACTCGGGGAGGATAAATTTATACTGATTTTGGCTAGCGAAGAAGATGAGATGTCTTTTAAATCATCGCAAAGACTGAAAGAATTAAACATCGATCAGGTTGAGTTTCGACCGCAGAATAATATAGGGCATGGGACAGCTATGTTCGAAAACGCTCCTGATTTGATTCAAGCGGTTGTTGATTGGATCAACGCGCGACTATGACCATCATCCAAGCGATAATTCTTGGAGCAATCCAAGGTATAACTGAATTTTTACCGATTTCCAGTTCCGGGCATTTGATTATTTTTCCGGAATTTTTAGGTTGGGAACAGCAAGGGGCAGCTTTTGATGTCATGATTCACTTAGCAACACTACTAGCTATTATTTGGGTGCTTTTTGACGACATTGTGGATATCTTTAAGCGTTTGACGAAAAAAAGCTGGAAGCAATCAGAGTTCATAAAGATTGCCGTGGCCACAGTGCCTGTTGTCATTTTTGGATTAATAGTTTCTGGTGCATTTTTCGATAGTGTCCGAACCGTCCAAGTGGTAGCGATTAATCTAATTGTTTTTGGTGGTTTTCTTTGGTTTGCAGATTGGTATTCAACCAAGATCAAAGGAAAAGTGAAAAAGACAGAAGACATTACTTGGAAACAGGCCATTTTCGTTGGCGTTTCTCAAATGATCGCCTTGATTCCTGGAGTATCACGTTCAGGTGTCACTATCACTGGCGGATTGTTTGCCGGACTTGATCGTAAAACCGCTGCTCGTTTTTCATTTTTATTAGCTATCCCAGCTATCGCCGGTGCAGGGTTACTGGTTTCTTTTGATGTCATACAGACTGGCCTAGAGACTCCAGTACCTTCATTGATCGCCGGTTTTATATCAGCATTTATTTTTGGGTCACTAGCGATCAAGTTCTTGCTCAAAATTTTGGTCAGGTCAGATTATCGTTGGTTTGCAGTTTATAGGATTGGTCTAGGTTTGATTCTTTTAGCACTTGGGACATGAGTTTGACGAACAATTGAAGACAAGGTAGTCTTTTTTTGTTCTTTAGACCGAGGGGAAAGATGAACGCAGACTGGTCGATTGTGCTTGCTGGTCAGGAACCTCAGTCCTGGGTCGGCAAGGCAACCTTCAATGAAGACAACGCGGTCCGGATGGCGGTTGATGACTATCTCAACCGTTTCGAAGGTGATCATTGTCCTCCTGACAGTGAGCACGATATTTTGATCGAGCTTGACGCTCGGCCTTTCTGCCGAATTCGTGTCGGCCAGGAAAAAACATCCGTCTTCGCATGGGATCAGGAGACTCAAAGCTGGGACAAGCACGAAGGTCTCTCCAAACAGTTTACAGATTTCTTTCAGTATCATCGAGCCAACGTCGGGATAGTCTATCTGGGAAACGGCTTGAGCCGGATCGGCTGATCACCCCCCTGATTAATGTCGCCCGAGCGGATCGCAAGATCTGTTCGGCCTGCCCCGTACCGTCCAGTTCAACTGGACTGGTGCGGGGGTATTTTTTATTGACAAATCATCATTTTTGTAGTACTATTCTCATCCGTGAACATGATCAACAGGAGAGAACATGCCGACAATGCGGGATCTCGAAGCTTTGCGCAGCGCTGTTCGCCAACACGGCAGCAAAATGACAGAGTTCCAAAAGAACTTCTTCAATCAGGCCTGGAGCCTGACACAACAGGTCATTGCCGAGGAGTGGGGTATCGAGCCAACCGACAAAGGCTTTGGTGATCTGAACATGAGCGCCACGCTCCGCGAGAAGGGTGCACGTCACTACGACGGCCTCAAGGAGTATCTGAAGAACATCGGGCTGCCGATCAACTGATCGGCTCCTGTCCTTACTCACACGCGCCGGTACCAGCAGCTTTGCTGGCAACCGGTGCGGGGTGATTTATTTTTGACAAAAAGTATTGAATATGTTTAGATCAGCTGTCGACAAATCGGAGGAGATTCGTGCGACGTACGTACTTTACCGCCATGTTAGCAGCTTTTCTGCAGATGCAGGCCATCGATGCCCATGCTCAGGTTTCACCCGAGCTCTGTGTTTCGGTGAGTGCCGGCACCGAGCTTAGCCAGTCTGTTTCGCTCTCCACGATGGGCGCCATGTTCTGGACGCCTAGCAGTGGTAGCGTACTGGTCTACTACTTTGGACCAGACTTCCAACTCGGCCAGCACTACAACCTTGGCGCCAAGCTCGGTTTTGTCGGCAACTGGCCGGCTGCCGGTGACGCCCCGCCGATGCTCAGTATCTGGCAGACAGTTCTCATTCAAGAAGGTCGCTACAGTCTCTTTACCGAGACAGATCTCATCCCAGCTGGCGATGGCCTGCATTACATCGGGGTCTATTCGGCTGACATCAACATCGAGCTCATCAGTATCGGTGTTCATGGTGAACAGTTCGACACGGCCGTGACCACTGGCTCGCATATCAATTTCAACCTGACGGAGAGGTTGAGCACCGGTTTGCAGCATCACTGGCTGATCGGCGACACTTACCAAGGTCTACGTCTGACGCTACAAATCAGGCTCTGACATCATCCCGCTCGGACTTCGGTCCAGCGGGGAATTTTATTAACAGATAGGCGTTGACAGAACCAATTTTTTAGTGTGCTAAAATACAAATAGGATCGATTAATTCATAG
>JBDRDZ010000092.1:0-9818 GCA_043820165.1 Patescibacteria group bacterium | reverse complement strand
CGTCGGAACATCGCATATACAGAAACGTTATCGGAAATAAAAAAACAAAATAATTATTTATTCTATGAAACTAGGTAGATATCAACATTATAAAGGCAATTTCTACGATGTTATTGGAGTGGCACATCATAGCGAGACTTTGGAAGAATTAGTTGTATATCGGGCCTTGTATAACCACGAAATTTACGGTGACAACTCACTGTGGGTGCGGCCTAAAAGCATGTTTCTTGAAACTGTAATTATTGATGGAAAAGAGGTTTTGCGATTTACCCCAGTAAATAATTAATTTTTTTACATCGTACAGCACCTGCGTAAGCGGCTCTGCTTCGCTCCGCCCAAATTGCTATCGCAACTACTTTTATAAAAATTCCGGACATTGAATGGCCGGAATTAATTATTTAAATTTTCGATTTTTTTATTCATATCTTAGAGCCTCAACCGGTTCGAGCCGCGCGGCGCGGCGGGCTGGGTAAAGACCGAAAATAAGACCGACTGCTGTCGCGACAATAACGCCAAGAATTATCGCCGGCACAGAAACGACTACATCCCAACCGTCAACGTAAGCAGCAACAATATAAGCCGAGACAACTGAAAGCACTACGCCAATAATAACTCCAATTAAACCGCCTAATAACGTTAGCATGACCGACTCAAGCAAAAACTGCTGCAAAATTTCTTTGTAAGTTGCCCCGACTGATTTACGCAAACCAATCTCCTTGGTTCGCTCCGTTACCGACACGAGCATGATATTCATAATACCGATACCGCCGACCACGAGTGAAATAGCCGCAATTGAAGCCAATAAAATCTGCAAAACGCTACCAACAACGCCGATAATCTCGACCGCGTCGCTTTGCGTCGAAACAAAAAAGTCATCCTTGGCCGGATCTTGCTCCGGGTTATCGATATTATGTTCGTCACGCAAGATAAATTTTGCCTCTTCTTTAGCCGTCTCTACATCTCCAATAGCTCGAGCAGCCATGTAGCTGACATAATCCACGCCCAAGACGTCGCGCTGCATGGTCGTAACTGGAACAGAGATTTGTTTATCAAGATTTTGGAAAAATCGACTGCCCAGTTCAACAAAGACGCCGATCACTCTGAACTTAACGTCGCCAATATCAATTTTCTGGCCAATCGGATCCTGATTACCAAAAAGATCCTCGGCTATTTCCTTGCCTAGCACTGCAACTCGAGCCGATGAATCAATGTCAGACGAATCAAAATAGCGACCGATAGCCAAATCGGCTGGAAAAATTTCCAAATAGTCCTCATCAACCCCGGAAATCTGAACAAAAGTGCTTTCCTCACCTCGACTCACGGCCATCGACGTCACTAGCACTGACGAAACAGCTGAAAAGTAACCGCTGTCTTTCCAAGCTTCAGCATCGTCGAGCGTAATTGTCTGTTCAATAAAAGGATCAGGCGGTCCAGACATTGGATCACCAGCGCTTGGTTCGACAAAAACTAAGTCTGACCCGAGTGCTGCCACTTCATTCAAAATTAAACCTTCGGCACTCTGCCCGATCGAAAGCATTAAAATCACCGCCGCAATACCAATAACAATGCCCAGGATCGTCAAACCAGAACGCGATTTATTGCGTTTTAGCGACCCTGAAGCTGTCATCATCAAATCGTTCCAATACATACTATTTGGTAAACGTGCCTGTCCGGCGTATGGTTTGTTTTTTATCAGAAACTATTTCACCATCACGTAAGCTAATGACCCGCTCAGCAAACTCAGCCGCTTCGACTTCGTGCGTAACCATAATAATAGTATTACCTTTCTTGTGCAGGGCTCGGAACATCTCGAGCACAACTAAACCTGACTTTGAATCCAGGTTACCGGTTGGCTCATCAGCAAAAATTACTGTTGGTTTATTGACCAGCGCTCGAGCGATAGCCACGCGCTGACGCTCACCACCAGAAATTTGATTTGCTAAATGGTCAACGCGATGTTCAAGATCAACTTCTTTTATCGCTTCCATGGCCTGCTCACGACGCTTACTAATTGGCACGCCCGAGTAAATCATCGGTAGCATGACATTGTCGATCACGCTAGAGCGCATTAGCAAATTAAAAAATTGAAAAACAAATCCGGCTTCTGATCGCCGCATAAGAGCCAACTCGTCATCGGTTGCATTAGCAACATTTTTACCTTTATATAGATAAGTGCCCTTGGTCAGCCGATCAAGAAAACCCAAAATATGCATTAGCGTCGACTTACCAGAGCCGGACGGACCCATTAAGGCAACAAATTCTCCTGCGTCGATTTTCAAATCAATACTATGAAGAACAGGCGTAACAACTTCCCCTGTAACGAATTCTTTATATAAACCCTTCAGCTCAATCAGCGGCTGCTTTGCTTGAGCCATACTATTCTCTTATGGAAACCACGATTTCTTGACCCTCTTCAAGGCCTGCTAAAATTTGTACAAAGCCATCGTCGCCCCGAATGCCAATTTCAACCGGTTGTTCGTCATATTTTTTGCCTCGTGGAATTCGGACATACTTGTAGCCGTCACGCTCGAGTACAGCTCGTTGTGGGATGTAGAGTGTTTCCATTATCTCTTCGGTCATAATGACGACATCGGCCGAAAGACCTGGTTTAAATTCTTCTGACTGTTCATCAAGATAAATATCAACTTTATAGTAGACGACGCCTTCGACAGCATTTTCTGCCGGATCGATCTTGCGTAGTGTGCCTTTAAAGTGAACATCATCACCAAAAGCATCAAAAGTCACATCAACTTTATCATTCACTGAAACTTTGGTGATATCTGATTCCGGAATATCAGCCGTGATGCGGAACTGATCGTCAGTCGTGGTCTGGACGACAATGACCGGCTTCAGACCGCTGATCTGCTCCCCTTCTTCAATCTCAATCTTTGAAACAATGCCGTTAATCGGTGAGACGATCGTCGCTTTGGCTAGACGAGCTTCAGCCGAGTCAAGAGCCGAACTAGCGCGATTCACCTCGGCAATCAAACCAGCTACATCAACTGAGCGTGGATCAGCTACCACTTGCGCCAAAGACGCTTTGGTACGAGTCAAATCAGCGTTTTTGATGTTCACATCTGCTTCAGCTGTCCGAATAGCCGACTGGGCTGATGAAATCTGGCGATCACGGTTAGCCTGAGCGCTCGCTAGTAATTGTGCTGCTGCGTCCACGGCATGAGTGGCATCAACCTCAGCTGCTCCTGCCGAAATCATGACCGAAGCCAAATATTGACGATCGGTGATAAAGGCTGATTCTTCTAATTGGACATCGTTGCGAGACGTATCAATACTGGTTTTTAATGCTAATAGATCAGCTGTGTAAAAATCATTTGTCTCGAGCGTTGTACCATCAAGTGCTTGGCGAGTATAAAGCAACGCGTTACCAGCATCATAAAATGCCTGATCAACCGCGTCGGCCGCTGTCTCGATTGCCTCATATTCAGAATCGGTAGTCAAAACAAAAACTAAATCTTCAGCTTCATCCCGACTTTCAACAGCGTGATCGTATGAATTGTTCGCATTCGACACTGCGGTCGGATCCTGATGACCTAAAATCTCATTAAAATCCTGGTTCAATAGCGGGTTGGTTCGGCCCAGCACTTCGTCAGTCTTAGAAAGAGCGCTGCGAATTGAAATCATGTTCGATTTCATGGTCGAGACCAAATCTTCCTGAGCTGGTTTGATATCCTGCTCATTATCAGCCAAGACGTTAACTAAAGTGTCTTGTTTGGTTTCGTAAGAAATTTCTTTTTCATTTACGTCAGCGTTGTAAACGCGACGGACATTTGTTAGATCCTCGTTTGCGTTATCAAGATTGGACTGAGCGCCCTCGAGTGTTGCTTCGGCAATTTCGACTTGAGCTTCGGCAATTTGGATTGATTCCGTGGTTGCGCCGGCGCGTTCAAGATCCAGTCTAGCTTGCGCGATTGAAACGTTCTGACGAGCTTGCGCGACATCAGCCTCCAAGTCATCAGCAGTTAGTTTAGCTAACAGATCGCCAACCTCAACCTGGTCGCCTTTTTCAAAATAAATCTCATCGACTGTGCCGGAAGAATCAAAAGATAGCTCCACCTGATCGATGGACTCGAGTTCACCGCTAGCCTCAACGGTCTGTCTCAAGGTGCCGCTTTTAACCGTATCGGTGATAATCTCAACCGTATCCTTTGGTTTTACGGCAAACCAAATACCGACAATAACCACGATAGCAACGATAGTGATCCAAAACCATTTATTTTTGAAAAGTTTCATGATAAAGTAAACGCAAACATTATACCAAAATAATTACATAATAATCAAATACTTTTTAACAAATTTCTATGATAGATTATCGACAAAATATTGAAAGAAAACGCCAGGAGGAAGAGGAGGCGGAGCGCGTTCGACAGGAGGTTGCAAAAGGTATGACCACCTACTCTCGAGAACAAACTGGTCGACCGAGCCTCGAGGAGATTATGGCCATTGAAGACTCCCAAGAACGTCGAGAAGCCTCTCTTGATCAGCTGCAATTCATCGCTGAACAGGTCCGCAAATACACCGGACTCGATGATATTAGTGACTATAAAAAACTCACCCAACTCACCTTACCGACCCAAGGCCGTGAAGCGCTTGAGAAAGCCATCAAAGTCTTTACAAAAAACGATGTTATTAGCGATGACGAAGTGGCCATGATCCTCAGCGGATCAGAAAAGGAGATGAAAAAAGCCGCATAGTCAGAGAATCAAAAAACCACCACGTCAAGTGGTGGTTTTTTGGTAGCTGGGGTGGGGTTCGAACCCACGACCTCGGGCTTATGAGTCCCACGCTCTAACCAACTGAGCTACCCAGCCATACTCGCTATTTTGGGCTACTTTTGACTTGCAGCTGCGGTGCTCGACTCCGTACATCCAGTACGGTTTACTTCGCTCCTCGCTGCGCGCCAAAACTATCACCAAACTAGCTTCGCATGTCTTTACATGCACAAATATCAGGTCGTTATTTGATCTTGATTGCGCTAGCAAGATATCATATTTATCAGATTTTGGCAAGTCTTCAACATTGACGAAATCAATCTTTTTTGCTATTATTGCTGCACTACAATGGTTTATGGGCGAATGGCGGAACTGGTAGACGCGCAGGACTCAAAATCCTGTGATGGCAACATCGTGAGGGTTCGAGTCCCTCTTTGCCCACCAAAAAATCAGCAAGGTTTGCTGATTTTTTGATTATTGTTATACTTGAACCAATATGACATTAGCTACTCATACTGCCATTGGCGCCGGAATTGGCTACGTTATTGGCAATCCAATAATCGGCTTTCTTTTAGGTTTCTCTTCTCATTTTTTAGCCGATATGATCCCGCACGGTGATTATAAGTTAGCTCATGAGTTAAGGGTCGAAAAAAAGAAAAAAAAGGCATTAACACTCATCAGCATCGATGCCATCGCCTCGATATTCGTCATGTTGATTATATTTAATCTAGAACTTGCTTCGAGCACAAGAGCAGTTTCTGCAGCGATTGCTGGCAGTGTTCTCCCCGATCTACTCAGTGGACTCTACGATGTCACCAAATCAAAATATCTTTATCATTACAACAAGTTTCACTTCTTCTTTCATGACTCCATTGTAAAACGTCTTGGCGATGTCAGACTAGAATATTCAGTTATCTGTCAGTTAGCTTTTATTGCAGCGGTAATCGTCTGGATTTCGCCAAAATAAATCCCACTCCGCTCATCTTCGATGAGCTTCGTTGGGGATTAAAAATACATATCAGCACTGACACTCAACACAGTCACGATAATACCGGCAACAAAGATACCGCTAAGCACGCCTGCTAAAGCATATTTGAGAGGAACTTTAAGTGCCACGGCAGCCAGTGTTGCTGTCCAGAGCCCAGTAAACGGCAATGGCAAGGCTGTAAATAGGAATAGAGCAAAGGCGCCATACTTGGCGTATTTTTCTTTTACGCGTCGTTCAGCACGATCCACTGACTTGTCTATCATCTTTGTCAGCCACGGCATGTATTTTACTGAAAAGCGACGCAACGCACCTAAACCAAAATACAGCGGGAAAAACGGAATAAAATTACCAACCAATGCCAGTCCAAGCGCTGTGAGCGGCGGTACCAGCCAAACATTTGTTGCTATCGGAATTGCCAAACGTAATTCAGCGATCGGTAAAGTTGCCAGAGCAACTGTAGCGATCTCGACTGGAAACTGTGCAAGATAACTAATGACTTGATCGATCATAATTACATTTCACCTGGCCATTTAAAAACCTTAAAAGCCCAGGTGGCTAAACCCTTTGCTTCGCGCACCCGAGTCTCTTTTGATTCAGAGCCCATAATCACAACATGAACCCGATCCTCCCCTTCTTGCACAGTTGTCGCTAGCACGTACCCTGCCTCTGGCAGGTAGCCCGTCTTTCCGCCAATAATGCTATGATCAGTCTCATTTAAAAAGCTTCCGAGCAACTGGTTTGTGTTTTCAATAGTGACAGTAATACCGTTACTTTGTGGTACATACAAAACAGCTGTTTGCATAAATTTTCTAATCTTGTCTTGCTTTTCCGCTTCTTCTAGCAGCACAACGAGATCACGGGCTGTGGAAGTATTGCTTGAACGAATGCCTGTCGGGTCAGTAAAAGTCGACGAAGTCATGCCAAGCTCTTGAGCCTTATCGTTCATCCGAGCTACAAAATCATCCATCGAAAGACCGGAAAATCGAACTAATGATTCTGTCGCTGTGTTATCTGAACCGACGATACTGGCCCCAAAAATATCCTCGAGAACAATCCCTGTATTAAAACTCAGATAAATCCTCCCTCCTTCAACCAAATCACGTGACTCCAGACTAACGACTTGAGTTAAATCTGGTTCTTGTTCCAGAAAAACCAGTGCGGCCATCAATTTTGTCACACTACCGATTGATCGAACTTCGTCAGGATGTTTCGCTAATAAAATCATCCCACTAGCCGCGTCTGTGACCAGTAAGCTTTCAGCTGTTGTCACAATGCCATAGGATTCACGATCAACTTTAATTGGGTATACATCTCTCGTTTCCGCTTCTGGTAATACCTCGGTCAGTCGGCTCATTTCTTCTTGAGTCACTCGGCTTTGATATTCATCTGTAGCTCCAGCTTGATACTCTAAAAAAGCAGCATCAGCCGGCATCATTTGCATAATGGCTGTGGCAAACAAAAATTGTCCGATCATTTTAAAGATCATACCTCTTCCTGAGCTTGCTCTTCCTCAAAAACAGCTTCTAGTAGCTTATCAATTTTGGCATTCTGATGTAATTCGGTGTAATCCGGCAACTCCTTCACATCGTGAAGTCCCAAGTGACGTAACATCTCGGTCGAAATTGAAAAAACTGGTTGCAGTCGTTTGTCATCCTCTTTTTCAACGATCAAACCGCGCATCTGGAGATTACGCAAAATGATGCTACAGTTGACGCCGCGGATATGTTCGACCTCAGGCTTGGTAATCGGCCCGCGGTAAGCAATAATCGTCAGCGTTTCCAGTTGAGGTCGCGTTAGCTCGGATTCAATTTCTTCCCGGGAAAGTTTAGTCAAGATATCAGCGTGTGCTGGATTGCTACCGACTTCAACGGCTGCATCAGAAACGACCAAATGAACACCAGAATCAGGCGTATTACGAATCTGAGCCAGCTCATCGATGGCTTTACGAACTTCGTCCTCTTTGGTGCCTAAAAGCTTGGCCAGTTTTCGAAACGAAACCGGACGGGCGGACAAAAATAGCACTGATTCAATTTTTGCAGCTAAGTTACTCATGTTTTTGAAATTATAATGTCATTATCGCTTTTTTGTTTAACTTTGACAATCTGACGATGAACGAGTTCGAGCAAAGCTAAAAAACTGACCACAACTTCTGCTTTGCTTTTGGCGCTTTTGACCACTTCTTTAAAACTCATTGATACTCGAGTCTGGATTGCCTCACGCAGCTCAGTCAAACGTTCTTCAACTGACTTGATACGCTCGATCGAGGCTTCATGAAGAGCAAAGAACGGCTCCAAACGGCGCAATAACGACTGGAAAGCTTCGTTCAGAATCGGCGGTGTGACTCCCTCTGGTGCAATAAATTTTGGCTGAGTTTCGAGTTTGACTTTAACAAAAGGTCGACGCAGCATCATCATCTCTCCGGCATACAAACCTTGGATTCTATCTGCGGCCTCTGCAAACATTCGATAAAGCCGTAACTGGTCCTCGAGCGAGACGATCTTTTCATCCTCCTCGTCGACACGCAGGTAAGGCATCAATTCCCGACTCTTAAGATAAATCAATCGCGAGGCAATGAGCAGAAAATCAGCCATCTCCTCTGAAGGCACGTCGTTAGCATCAAGATAGGCTAAATACTCGTCAGTGATTTGTGCCAAAGCCACATCTTTAATCTCCAGCTCTTTTTTATCGAGCAAATCTAAAAGTAGCCCTAACGGGCCGGAGAACTTTTCTTGTTCAACAGCAAAGTCCATAATGATGAATTTTACCAGAAAAAATCAGACTTGACGAGTCTGTTTTTCTGGGGTATTTTGACTGTCCAGCGTTCCTTTGGAGGCTCTATGTACGGTCAAGAATACGAGTCCGAAAAAATGCTTCGTCAGGCCATGAAGCAGGCGCCGGCTGAAAAGCAGCTGAAGGCAACCTACTTAACCTTGATCGCTGTTTTACCAGTCCTTATCGGCATGCCCGTTCTGATGTTCTGGCTAAGCTCGATAAGCTACAACTTGTTGTGGGCTGTTGTACCAGCTGTCCTCTACTTCTTGGCTGTTCGCATTGCCACCTGGCACTACCTGCAGCCATCGAGGCTGTCATGAAGCCAGATCTGACCGTGATCAACGGAAAGTCTCGTGATGAGACGTGCATACACGAGTCTGAACGACCGATGGTCCGAGCGACCAAAGATGTCGGTCTGGTCATTCTGATTATTCCGCTGACGCTTTGCTTGTTCTACAGCTTCATCGGCGTGATCGACTACCTCAACGCCGTCGGCATCCCAGCCAAGCTGACCCTATTCATCAGCGGCTGCGCCCTGATGCTACCCGGAACACTCATCAGTACTGCCTCCAGGAGAAGCGCGTGAGTAAAATAGATCTCAAGCTTGTTTCCAACGACGAACCGCCAGAGCAGCCTGATACAGCTCGGTGGGTCGGGCCGCTGACGATTCTGCTCATGTTCGTTCTCTGGTTCGGACTGATGATACTTTGCGGCCACTGCGTCGGCCTCGACAAGATGTCATCTAGCGATGACTGGATCTTTTTCACGCCACCAATCTGAGCCTGCGTGCTCAAAAAAACACCCGCCAACTGCTGGCGGGATTATTTTTTTTATTTCTTGTCAATTTTGATGTGCAATTCTTTGAGCGTCTTGTCTGGCAGTTCAGACGGTGCGTCCATCATCAAATCCTTGGCATTACCGTCTTTTGGATAAGCGATCACTTCTCTGATGTTCGGCTCATCGGCCAAGATCATCACGATACGATCAATACCTGGTGCAAAACCACCGTGCGGTGGTGCGCCGTATTCAAATGCTTCGAGTATATGACCAAAGCGTGCTTGTTGATCTTCCTCACTGATCTCGAGTAAGTCAAAAATTCTCTTTTGCAATTCACGTTCGTGAATTCGAATTGAACCAGAACTTAACTCAAATCCGTTTAATACCAGGTCGTAAGCATTAGCGCGGATGCTAAATAGATTTTCACCTTTCATCAACTTGTCCTTATCCTCATCTTTCACCGAACAAAACGGATGGTGCATAGCCGAAATCTTACCGTCTTCGTCTTTTTCAAACATTGGAAAATCAACAACCCAAAGGAAGGCTAGTTCATT
>JBDRDZ010000091.1:0-3459 GCA_043820165.1 Patescibacteria group bacterium | reverse complement strand
TGATTCATCAAGGTCGGTAGCGAATTGAGCGAAAGCTTCGAGCTCACGATATTGAGCTAGGTCAACTTTTAATGTCTTTGCCACGGCTTTCATTGCTTTGGTTTGTGCGGCTGATCCAACACGCGAAACTGACAGCCCGATGCTTAGCGCTGGGCGTTGTCCACGATAGAAAAGATCAGTTTCTAAAAAGATTTGACCGTCCGTAATCGAAATGACGTTTGTTGGAATGTATGCAGAAACGTCACCGTTTTGCGTTTCGATGATTGGCAAAGCAGTGATTGATCCACCGCCGTGATCCTTGTTCAAGCAACAGGCGCGTTCGAGAAGTCGTGAGTGTAGGTAGAAAATATCACCAGGGTAAGCTTCGCGTCCTGGTGGACGTCGCAACAAGAGTGAAACTTGGCGATAGGCCCAAGCATGCTTGGAAAGATCATCGTAAATAATCAGTACATCCTCGCCTTTCGCCATAAAGTATTCAGCAATCGCGCAACCTGAGTAAGGGGCGACATAAGAAAGTGATGCGGCATCAGAGGCTCCAGCCACGACAATTGTTGTATATTCCATCGCTCCTTCTTTCTCCAGTCGGGCAGCAATGTTGGCAACCTTTGATTCTTTTTGACCAATGGCGACGTATACACATTTCATGTTTTCACCTTTTTGATTGATGATGGCATCGATAGCAATTGCAGTTTTACCAGTTTGACGATCGCCGATGATTAGCTCGCGCTGACCGCGACCGATCGGAATGAGCGAGTCAATAGCTTTGATTCCAGTATGGACAGGGACAGAAACCGGCTGACGAGTCATGACGCCTGGAGCAATTTTTTCAATTGGCTCAAAACGTTCGTGTTTGATTTCACCTTTGCCATCAACTGGATTACCAAGTGGATCAACGACACGGCCAATCATTTCCTCACCAACAGGGACAGAAAGTACACGTCCAGTTGATTTGACAGTATCACCTTCTTTTATTCCCGTATCATCACCGAAAATAATAGCACCAACCGATTCTTCTTCAACGTTCAAAACAACACCGGTGCTACCATTGGCAAATTCGACCATTTCTTGAGCTTGGACATTGGCCAGTCCGCTCATCCGCGCCACACCGTCACCAACTGAAAGCACTGTGCCGACTGACTCAACCTTGGCATCTGTCTTAAAGGCTTCAATTTGCTGGCGCAGAGCGTCAATTATTTCTGATTTTTGAGGCATATTCATTTATTTATTGTTTGATCACTATGCAGAGAGTTGCATTTTAAGTTTTTGTAAAGCTCCAGAGACTGATCCATCAATACGAGTGTCGTCAATTCTGATAACAGCACCACCGATTAAGGCTTCGTCAACTTTTTCTATCACGTCAGCGCCTTTGGACATTTTTTGTAACTGTGACCTTGCTTGTGCTGACAAATCATGGGCTGATGTAACTGTTACTTGTGAAGCACCGTACTTTTCTTTCCAGATTTCGTGAATTGATCTTTCAATCTCGCGCCAGCTATCAATCATTTTTTCTTCGGCTAGAAATTGAACGAAGCTCTTAATAATCGATGAAAGTTTTTCTGACGATGCATCGGCTGCATGATCAACCAAAGTTCGGGCTAGTTCTTTAGGTTCTAACATATTACCTAGTCATCTCATTAACCACTTCTTCTGCAATTGTTTGCGATTTAGTTTTATCAATACCGTCTTTCAGAATTTTCCCTGTTGCAGCGACCGTAATTTCAACAATATCTTTACGTAATTCACGCATCATTCCGGCTTTTTCATCAGCCAATTGTTGTTTACCTTTATTAATGACACGTTCAACTTCACTTTTTGCAGCGACAACAATTTCTTGTCCGCGTTCTTCACCTTGTTTTTGCGCCTTCTCAATAATACTCCGAGCTTCTTTTTTTGCTTCAGCTAAGATCGTACCACGTTCATCCTCAACAACTTTCATGCGTCTTTCGATATCATTAGCTTGTTTGACGCTTTTTTCAATTTTTTCTTCACGCTCCTCAAGTTTTTTTACGATCGGCTTATAAGCAAACCACCAGAGTACAACAAAGACAATCAAAAAGTTGACAAGTTGAGCAGCAAAAATCTGCCCATCCAGTCCAAATTGTCCGGCTAGAGCTTCAATAGGACGAGACTCCTGTTCTGTTTCAGTATGCAACTCTGCTGGTTCTGTATTTGTATGTTCTTCAGTTTCGTTTATAGCTAGTTTCATATGTAGTGTTCTAAAACCTGACGATCTTTTTAAAAAGACCATCAGAATCAGCTCACTACGCTGCCAATGTAAAGGCAATAATAAGAGCGTAAATTGCGATCGCCTCAGCGAAAGCCATACCAAGAAGCATCGGAACGAAAATTTTTCCAGCTGCTTCAGGATTTCGGCCAATTGATTCCATGGCTTTCATGCCGATGAGACCGATTGCTGTTGCTGGAGCAAGGCTGCCGATGCCGATGGTAAGAGCTTTTGCGAGCAACACCATTGCGTCTGCACTCATATTTTATTTGATTAACGAATTAGTGGCCGTCCGTGTCGCTAAACATGAACGATCAGCAAATCATTAAGCATGAACTTCGGCTGTGTTTGTATGATCTTCCTCATCATGACCGTGCTCCATAGTAGCGACTACTAAAAATGCTAAGGTCAACATAGCAAACACTGTTGCTTGGATGACACCAACCAGAAGTTCGAGAAAAATAAATGGAATTGGCAGTACGAAACTAAAAAGACTTAACATGACAGTCATTAGAACTTCTCCAGCAAAAACATTTCCGAAAAGTCGCAGGGACAGTGAAAGAGTTTTTGCAAATTCACCAATTATCTCGATGAGACCAACGAAAAATTCGACAATTGAGACGATGACAGCCATCGGTCCCTTTTTAAAAGCCTGTACAATACCACGAAAATTGAAAAATTTACTTATGTGATTAAGCCAGCCGGCCATTGTCAATCCAGCTAGATGTGTTGAGAAGATGGCGACAACGGCAATTGCCAGCGTCATGTTCAGATCACTTGTAGCCGGACGTAGAAGCGGAATCAGTTCCATTTCTCCGTGCATTGTTTCCCAAATGCCAATCGAACCAGTTCCGGGTAAAAGCCCCAACCAATTGCTAAAAAGTATGAAAAAGAAGATTGAAGCAACGAGCGGTAAGAAAATTTTTGTTTTTTTCTTATCCTCTGTAACTTTTTGCACCTCATTAAATGTAAATTCGACCAAAGCTTCGATTACATTATGAATACCGCGTGGCACTAGGCCCTTTCGACGGCTGGCAATATACGCAACTAAAATAAAAAACGCAACAGCAATATATGCGTTCAACATAGCGTTTGTGACCGTAAAACCACCTATGTGAAAAATTGGTTCTGCAGCTAAAACAACAGGCACGAAAAATCTGCTATTTCTTGATTCTGCGTTCATAAAGCTTACCGTAGTACTTCGCTTTTTTAACGATTATATAGGCCGTCAGTGC
>JBDRDZ010000090.1:0-4396 GCA_043820165.1 Patescibacteria group bacterium | reverse complement strand
CTAGGATAACTACTACCCTAGAAAACCGCCATATGTATGTACACATTACCGCCTACTATTGACTTTTTTCTGATTTTGTGCTAGTATGATTAGTTATTTTGTACCTTGAAAGAAAATAGTGAAAAGTAATAAATAACCTTTAAACAACGGAGAGTAATCCAATGAAAAAGTTTGGGATTGCAATCTTTATCATCGTGGTGCTGGGTGCTGTTACTTATGGAGCGGCGGCCTGGTATTATAACAACACAGAAGTTGATTTGAGCAACCGTCATGACGAGCAAGGCAGTGTTTGCATGGCTTACCATGATGTGATGTGGAAAAGCATCAAGCAGGTTGCTATGGTGCCTGACGCTGCTAAAGGAACTTTCAAGGAGATTTATTTACCCTTGATGGAGGGTCGTTATGGCGACAAAGGCAGTGGTGCTTTGTTCCAGTGGATTCAGGAAAATCATCCTGAATTTGATTGGAGTTTGTATGGCAAAGTACAGGATGTGATCGAGGCTAAACGGCAAGCTTTTTTTGAACAGCAAAAACTGTGGATCGCCATACATAAACAGCATAAAGATTTGCTGGAAAAATGGCCGGGCAGTTATTTTGTGGGTGATCGGGATACTCTGGCGATTACCATTATCACTTCCACCAATACGGAAAAGGTGTATGAAACTGGTAAGGATGATGACATAGAACTCTTTTAACCGGAGGCCACCATGATTATTTGGGGTGCCATGGTTTTTTCAGTGCTAACCATCATCTTTCTCCTGGTATTTTTCCGCAAACAAACCAAGGGGTGGGAGCTACTGATTGTTGTTCTGGTTCCATTTTGTTTTGTCGGAATAGCCAAGCTCATCGTTGATTATGTGCCAGCCCTTGATGTTGAATGGTGGGGCGGTCATGTTGTCAAAGTCATCTACTATGAAGACTGGGACGAAGAAACGTGCTGGCCAACCTATGATGATGAAGGTAATTATACTGGTGAGGACTGCAGTTACACTTATCACCCAGAAGAATATTGGATTTTGGATTCCAATGGCGATATGACCATTATCAACTCGTCAGTTTACAGCCGGCTTCACAAGAAATTCGGTAGACCTAAGAAACATTTTGTGGATATGGGTCGTAGCTATGATACTAATGACGGTGACATGTACTGGTTTAAATGGGATGGTCGGGAAGAAACATTTGAACCGGTTATTACCAGGAAGACTTATATCAATAAGATCATCGCCTCTTCATCCTGCTACAGCTATCCCAAGGTTACAGATGAGGAGTACGAGATGTACCGGCCGTATGAGTATCCTGAAATTTATAGTTTCTACAAACGGGATTATATTTTGGGAGACGCTGGTTCGGGTACAGCCAAGGCTCAGCAGATGTTAACTTACTGGAACGCCAAGCTTGGCAAGAAAAAAGAAGTCCAGATGATGGTGCTGGTTTTCAAGAATAAGTCGGAACAAGCTGGCTTTATTCAGGAAGCGTATTGGCAAGGCGGCAATAAGAATGAATTTATTATCGCTGTCGGCGTTAATGACGCTAATGAGATCCAGTGGGTTCGGGTGATTTCTTGGACCAGAGTCGAAGAGCTTAAGATCGATGCTCGTAACTATGTTAATCAGATGAAACATCAAAATAAAACCTTTGATGTGGTTAGCCTGATTGACTGGATGCGAACAGAGGTAGATGCTCAGTTTGTGCGTTTGCCTTTCGCCACTTTCGATTTTCTGGAAGTTGAACCGCCGATGTGGATGGTTGTAGTGGTTTATATTTTAACCCTGATTATTAATGTCATTGTGGCATTGTGGGTTATATGTAATCAGTACCGCGATAATCGTTCTTCGTTTAGACGGTTCCGTCGACGATTCTAAGCACTGTTTTCAATAATTATAACCGCTCGATTTTTTCGAGCGGTTTTTTTATCCAAAAAATTAATCAATAAAAATCCCCTTGACAACGGTCAGTGTCTGTGCTAAGGTTTGTCATTCTTTTGGTGCATTGACAAATTTAATAGTAAAAGAAAAAAAGCCTACAATAAACAAGGAGGAAGCTTAATTGAGTTTAAAAAAACTAACGCTAGCTTTCATAGCACTGATTTTAGTAGCAGGAGCAAGCACGGTATTGGCACAATTACCATCATGTGACCAGATGATCGTGGATGAGGGTAGTTATTTAGGTGGTGATTGGGAGCAGGTACAAGCAGCTGCAAAGCGCCTGGTTAATTCCGGTGCTGAAGTTCGTGTCATGGTGCTGAAGACGATTCAGCCTTATGGCAACATTGATGCTTACCAAGATGCTATGGAGGAATCCTGTGCTTCCTGGCGAGCGAAAAATGGTACCAGAAACAATCTCATTGTGATCTGGCTTTTTGTTGAAGATGGGGAAAGTTACATTATTGCCGGTGAAGAATGGCGAAAGAAACTCGGGGATAACAAATGGAATGAAATCCGAATGGGCAGGATGAGCTCAAGATTACGTGACGGCAAAATTGCGGCTGGTGTTGTAGCGGGTTTGGATGATATCCGCAAGGAGCTTGAATATGAGCCCATTGGATTTGGCACGATTTTTTTGTGGATTGCAGGCATTGGTCTATTTATTTTCTTGGCCATCTATCTGCCCCTATTGGTCAGACGGAGACGCCGGGAAAGAGAAGAACGCCGAGCTGCCCAGCAAAAAGCCAAACTGGCAATTTCCTCCGCTTCCGCATTGATCAATGAACTTGAGGAGCCGATTGGTTTCTTGGAGGTCAAGGTTAATGACGTAGAAAGTAGATCATCTGAAGAAGATGCTCAGCCATACCGAACCAGGTATGACTCGTTAAAATCACGAATTGATAATTCTATGTTGGAATTCGGAAATCTGCGTCAAGCGGATAACAACCCGGACCATGATGGTTTGTCAGTTCCTGAATATGATGCTATGGCCAAGTCTTATCAGAAAGTGGTTGACGATCTGACAAAGGCTAAGCAGGATATGAATAATCTGGAGACTGAAATTTCTGATTTTAAGAATCAGATTGACCAAGCTCCCAGTATGATTGCAGCCTGCCAGATTGAGATTGAAAAGGCTGGTACTATCGTTGATGGCATTTCTGGACAGGGTTTCAAGGTTGAGGACGCCACAGCAATTTTATCAGCGGCCAAACAGCTGAAATCTGATGCTGACACAGCCCTGAATGAGAAGCGCTTTAGTGCCGCCATTAAGCTGGGTCAGGAAGCCTGTAGTAAGGCTGATGAAGCAAAGCTATCGGCTGAGGAATTGCCCAAGCTCAAACAGCAACTCTTGGAAGGTATTACTACCCTAAAGAAACGCGTGCCCCAGGTTGATTCTCAAATCGATGCTGGGCATGAAATCTTTGTGGCAATTTCTACAACTTACGCCGAATCATGTTGGCGGACTGTTCAGGGTAACGGTTCCGAAGCGGAAAATCGTATTGACTGGTCTAATCAGGCCATCGTCGAAGCCGAGAAGCTGGTAGCCATGGACGTTCAGGGCTTTACTGAAGGTCTTGAAATCGTTGAAGAAGCAAATGGCTGGCTGGATAAAGCTGAATCGTTGATGCGCTCAATATCTACTCTCAAGAGTAACTTGGAAGCGGCTAAGCTCGAAGCTCCCGGAGAGATAGATGCTGCGCAGGCTGACATTGATAAAGCCACCAAATATATCGCCACCTATGATGATGACATCCGGGAATCTCTGGAAACAGACCTGGCTAATACTCAGGCCCACCTTGATCAAGCGCGGAATGAGCTAGCCAAGTCAATGCCTGATTATATTCAGGTCGTGAAGCTGGCCAAACAAGCAAACTCTTCAGCGGATTCAATATTGAATCAGGCTGAGGGCGAGCATGAAGCGGCTGAACGTCTACGCTTAAGGGCGGTGACATCACTGCGTGAAGCGCGTCGTTCTGTATCGGTAACTGAGGAATACATCGAGGATCATGATTATGATGTAGATTCAGATGCTGAATCAACTCTTCATACCGCCAAGGTCTATTTGAGTCAGGCCGAAGCTGCTAGCGATCCGGCCGAAATTGTCCAACATGCTGAAGCTGCAGATAAAAAAGCCGATCGTGCCCTGGAAATGGCTGAGGAAGATGTTAGTGACGCTGAGGATGTCAGAAGACGTCAGCGTGAAAAAGAAGAGAAAGAAGCCCGTGAACGACGTGAAAGTCAAAGGCGTACAACACAAGCAGCTGCCTGGGGTACACGCACTTCGTCCCCTACCTCCTATAAACCAAGCTCTCACAGTAGCGGTTTTGGTGGATTCGGTGGTGGTGGCGGAGGAGGCGGTCGCATCGGTGGCGGAGGTAGTATTGGCTCTTCCGGACGTGTCGGTGGCGGCGGCAAATGGTAAGATAATCGAAAGATTTGAATAAACAGAAGTAAAGACAGAAACCAAAAAA
>JBDRDZ010000089.1:0-17285 GCA_043820165.1 Patescibacteria group bacterium | reverse complement strand
AATAATACTCGTCAAGTCCTAGAGTCACCTTTTCACGACCCTCGGTAACTTCGTCAATATAAATCTCTTCGAGCTCAATCCCATTTGGATACTCGCTATTATAAATTGAGATCTTACCTTCTTTCACCTCTACTGTTTCGCCTGGCAAACCAACAACACGTTTGATGTAAAATTGAGTTGAACCGTTTGGTGGGCGAAAGACAACGACTTCACCGCGTTCGATGTCGCGAAAACGATATGTAACTTCATCGACGATAAGGTACTCGCTATCCAAATATGATGGTTCCATCGAGGCGCCCTTTACAATAAACGGCTGAATCAAAAAGTAACGTACCGGGATAATAATCGCCGCGGCAATAATGACGATCTGTACAACTTCAACAAAAAACATCACCACAGCTCCGAGCGTGGCGCCAAAAACTCTAAAGATGAGTGGCTCAGTGTCCTGATTGCGTTTTCGAAATAACATGTAAGATATCTTAATTTGCGCCTAGAATACCACACTTTTTTGCGTTTGGCAAGCGCTTATCCTCTCTATTACCCTCGAGGCTTTTACACGTTACCTGGCGTATTATTGTTGGCGATTTATTTGTTATAAGATGCTATAAGATAAACAGACCGCAAGTTTTTCAACGATCAAAGTTTGGGACGCATAGCTCAGCTTTGCCTGTAGCTGAAATATTATTTAGCTGAGCAAGGCATGGGCCCAGCTTAGCTGACCATGCGGCTAATCCGCTTGATTCATTTCCAAAACTCAAATCTTTTGATAGACTTAGAGCGACTATGAAAGAAGAACCAACCGTTGATTTTCTGAAAGAGAAATATCGGATGGCGCCGGATCGCCAATCTGTTAAAAAAACAAAAACAGCCTTGCGTATAGGAGGGCTTTTTATTGTCGCCCTGGCTATCGCTGGAGTTGCCTTCTCCTATCAAATTGCTTCAACTTCGGTTGAAGATACCTCCAGCTCTGGCGCGATGTCGATCATTTCAACTTTTCGACGCCTCATCACTTCTGATGAAAAAGCTCTGGTCGGCGAAGAAGATGATCGCATAAATTTCTTGTTGTTGGGCGTTGGCGGCGCCGGTCATGACGGCCCAGAACTTTCCGATACAATTATCTTTGCCAGTTTCCAACCGTCAACCAACGAAATTGGTATGCTCTCAATCCCCCGAGATTTAATTGTTCCAATTCCTGGATACGGCTATCGAAAAATCAACCACATTAATGCGTACGGCGAAATGGAAAATCCAGGTGATGGCCCGCAATGGGCGTCGGAACAAATCGGTGAACTACTTGATCAGGAAATTCACTATACGGTAAAAGTTGATTTTGATGGTTTTGAAGAATTGATTGATGCTGTTGGCGACATCGATGTTTATGTTGAACGTACCTTTTCTGACTACTCCTACCCGGCAGCAAACGATCTTTACCAAGTTGTTTCCTTTTCCGAAGGCTGGACAGAGATGGATGGTGATACAGCTTTGAAATATTCGCGCTCACGACATGGCACTAACGGTGAAGGATCAGATTTTGCTCGAGCCAAACGTCAGCAAAAAGTTCTCATGGCTGTTAAAGATAAAGTTCTCTCCCCTTCCGTGATTTTTAACCCGGGCAAGCTAAACAAGATAATTAGCACCTTCCAGGAAAACGTTCACACTAACCTGACCTTTTGGGAAATCATGAAACTTTCTCGTTACGCACCGGACATTCAGACAGAAAACATTAGTCACTACGTTCTTGATTCCAGCGCCTCGAGTCCACTTTATTCATCGAACATCAACGGCGCGTACGTTCTTTTACCAAAAAAAGATGACTGGTCAGAGGTAAGAAACATTGCGGAGAATATTTTCGATCAAAACAGTTTTGAAACATTTGCTGAAACTGAAGAAACCGAGACTGTAAAATCAGTACAAATCGAAATTCAAAACGGTACCGGCGTCTCGGGACTTGCTTTTCGAACCTCTCAGCTGCTGGAAGGTTCGGGTTTCGAGGTTATCAAAATTGGCAATGCTGAGTCACGTAGCTATGACAAAACAATCATCTATGATCTGTCGGAAGGAGCTAAAGATGATGAATTAGCTATCCTTAAAGACTTTTTAGAGGCCGATGTAGCCATGACGGCAGCCGGTTGGATCTACGCTGACGAAGTAGTGCCCCGGGAGCTGAGTGTGACTACACCGGGTGAAGATCAGGCCACCGCTACTGGTGAGATTGACTTTTTAGTGATTTTAGGTGAAAATACAGCGGATTTCGTTATGAGATAGATTTTTATGAAAAACGCTGTACAACCCCCAAAGGTGGTCATTGTCGGAAGAACAAATGTCGGCAAATCCACCTTATTTAATACCCTAGTCGAGGAACAAAAATCACTCGTCTCTGCAGTCCCAGGTACCACCAGGGATAGATACGAGGCTGATTGTATTTGGCGCGGGCAGGTCATTCGCTTGATTGATACTGGTGGATTGGATATTGACGCTTCCGATGAAATCGAACGTAACATTGTACTTCAAGCAGAAATGGCTATGAAAGAAGCCGAGCTGATTATTTTTGTTGTTGATGCCAAGAGCGGCATTCAAAAGGAAGACCGTGAATTGGCTAGCAAACTAATGAAAAGCGATAAGCCGGTTATTGTCGTGGCCAATAAAGCGGACAATGAAAAAATTCGATCAAATCTTTACATGAAAGGTTGGGGTACTTGGCCTCTCGCACAGCCAATAGCTGTCTCTGCAAAACAAAGTACTGGCACCGGTGATCTACTCGATCTTATTTATGAAAACCTAACAGCTCAAGGGAAACCTCCGGTTGATGTTCAGGAAATCAGCGCCACCCGCGTTTCAGTCATCGGACGTCCTAACGTCGGTAAATCATCGCTGATTAATGCCGTTGTCGGCCAGCACCGTTTTATTACCTCCCCTATGGCTCATACTACGCGTGAACCAAACGACACTTTAATCACCGTCGACGGGCAGCAATATCAATTCATTGACACCGCAGGTATCCGCAAGCTAGCTAGAGTCCATGCTGGAAAATCAAAATTGGAAAATTCTGGAGTTGACCGTTCGCTAACGTCACTCAAGAGATCTGATGTCGTACTCTTCGTGCTCGACATCTCAAAAAAAATAACCGGACAAGACAAATTTCTGGCCGGACAGATCGCTGACGCTGAGGCTAGCGCCGTTATCGTAGCCAACAAGTGGGATCTGATTCCGGATAAAGAAACGAACACCATCAAAGAATACGAAGAATATATTCGAATGCATTTACCAATGCTCAGTTATGCACCAATTGTTTTTATCTCTGCTCTGTCCGGCAAGCGCGTCCAACATTTATTTGAATTGATTGACTACGTCTATAAAAGCCGCTTTACTCAACTTAACGACAACGAAACTCACGAGTTCATTAGTCAAGCCATCGTCAAGCATAAGCCCAGTCGCGGCAAAGGCGTTCAGCACCCGAAAATTATTTGGTTCAAACAAACCGGTATCAATCCGCCAAGTTTTAAACTCGGACTCAAACAAACTCATCGTGAAGCATTAGCTGAATCATATTTACGCTTCCTAACAAATCTTTTACGAGATGTTTATAATTTTGAAGGTACGCCGATTAGAATTTCGGTGAAAGCCAGAAAAAAATCACACACAACTTACTAAGTTGATTAGATATTTAGGAGATATTATGACAAAACTCATCGTCGGCCTTGGTAACCCAGGAGACAAATATTTGAACACACGTCATAACGCCGGCTTCATGGTTTTAGATTCAATTGCCCGCGAACTGGATGCTACACTCAAAGACGATGCCGGGCTGCACGCAGAAGTCTGTGAGCTTAACCTTGATGGTGAAAAAATTATCTTGGCTAAACCAACCACTTTCATGAATCGCTCCGGCGAAGCGATCAGCGCCATTGCTCGCAAATATAAAATTGCTCAGTCAGACATCTGGGTGGTCTTTGATGATACCAGCCTGCCCTTTGCGACTTTGCGTGTGCGGCTCGAGGGTTCATCCGGTGGACACAACGGTGCCAAATCAATTATTGAAGCTCTCGGTGCAGAGGATTTTATTCGTTTTCGTGTCGGAGTTAATGAAGCACCGGAACAGATCGACTTAGAAGATTGGGTACTTTCCAAATTCTCTAAACAGGAACTACAAACACTAGAATTAATCATCCCCAAAATTGCTCAGATGATCGTGAAAGGTCTTAAAGACGGACTTGATAGTTTTACTGAGAATCTAGCTGAACCGTACTAGTTCTGAGTGCAATTTATGACCGATGACCTCCCTTATTGGATTGCCTTAAATGAATACCCCAAGTTTGGGCCGCGTTCCATGGCGCGGCTTTATGATTTTTTTGATTCAATGGAAGCAGCCTTCCGAGCCAAACTATCTGATCTGATTGCAGCTGGCATCCCCGCGCGCGTTGCTGAAGGTTTTATCCATTTACGCACCGAGATTGATCCAGCCAGATTGGTCCGCGACATCAAACGCAATCAAATTTCAGTTATCAAAATTGATGATGATAATTACCCACCGCTTTTGAAAACAATTTATGATCCCCCGCCGCTATTATTCGTACGCGGTCAACTACCATCGTCTGATTATGCTCATGTGGCCATTGTTGGTTCTCGAGCGGCGACTGATTACGGATTGCAAATGGCCAAGAAACTAGCCAGCGACATTGCCGAAGCTGGTGCAGTCATTGTTAGCGGACTCGCTTTCGGTATCGATGAGGCGGCTCATCTGGCCACTATCCGCAGTGGCGGTATGACCATCGCCGTGATTGCTTCGGGCATTCTTAGACTAACCAGTCGGCAATATTACATCATGCAAAAGATTCTCGAAACTGGCGGTGCAGTCATTAGCGAATTCCCTCTTTGGGCCGAGAGTCTCAAACATAATTTTCCAATTCGCAATCGAGTCATTTCTGGTATTAGTAACGGCACTGTCGTCATTGAAGCGACTGAAAAATCCGGTTCATTAATCACTGCAACATCAGCACTTGAGCAAAGCCGTGACGTTTTTGCTTTACCAGGACCAGTGAACTCGGAAACATCCGTGGGTACAAACAATCTCATTAAAATGGGCGCTCACGTTGTCACCTGCGCCGCTGATGTCCTTGATGTGTTGCAAGTAGAAAACGTTAGAGAAAAAGCTGTACCAGTGAAAAAACCCGATTCAAAAGAAGAGGCCATGCTTCTTGAGTATTTGTCGAAATCCCCCATTCATATTGATGAGCTTACCCGAGCCACCGAGCTTGATTCCATCAAAGTTGCCAGTACGCTTTCACTCATGGAAATGAAGGGTCGGGCTCGACAAATAGGTGGTATGTATTATATTCTCGTCTGATAAAGCTTTCAGTTTATAGCTATCAATTTTAAAATATGACCACCGATTTTCAAAAAGCTTACGAACAATTACTCTCGCTAACAAACCTACAGCTTAAGCAATACACTGATTCCAAACAGGAACTGCACCGGTCAATGAAACGTACTCGGGCTTTTTTGAATGCCTTAGGCGCGCCGGATAAAAATTTGAAAATCATTCATGTCACCGGCACCAGTGGCAAAGGTTCGGTGGTCAACATGCTGCATGAAATTCTTTTAGCCAACGGTCGCTCTGTGGCAACCTATACTTCCCCGCATACAACATCATTCCTAGAAAGGTTTCGTCTTAATGATAAACTGATTGATCCAAATAAACTCGCCGGATATATTGCTAAAGTTCTTAAAACTTACGAAAAATTCTTGCAAGATAATAGTGATCTATCATTTTTTGAACTCTCAACTTGTATTGCTCTTTACGCTTTTGAAAAATCAAGCGCGCAGTGGTGCGTACTAGAAGTTGGTTGCGGTGGTCGATTTGATGCTACAAACGTCATCGGTACGCCAGAAATCGCTATCATTACAAATATCGATAAAGATCATACCGAGATCCTTGGCTCATCACTGAGTCAAATTGCCTACGAGAAAGCCGGAATTATCAAAAAAGACGGTACTGTCCTTTGCGGCGAAATGCGGTCATCACTTAAAAAGATTTTCACCGATGAAGCGATAAAAAAATCAGCTGCCCTATTCTTTGTACCGCCACCACTTAAAAATATCGTTGATAACAATCGCGGTGCCCACCAGCAGCATAATGCGGCATTAGCGCGACGAGCTGCTCTGGAACTTGAGATCGACGAGAAAACCATAGACCTGGCTCTAAAAAATGTCCGCAACCTGCCCTGCCGCTTCGAGACGATGCAACAAAATCCGCTAGTTATACTTGACGGTGCGCATAGCCCAGCCAAGATTAAAGCATTAGTACCAATGATCACAAGTCTTGGACGCCCTGTTCGTCTGCTATTTGGTTGTACAGCGACCAAGGACGTTAAAGAGATGCTCGATATAATCTCGCCAATTGCCAAATCAATCACTACCGCTCGATTTTCAACCACCTTCCGCAAAGCATTCAATCCGGCCATACTCTTAAAAATGGTTCCAAAGCGCAAACAGGCTGGCTACTTTTTGCAGGCACAAGATGCTTTTAACCACGTAAAACAATTGATAGAAAAAGACGAAATCATCATCGTCACCGGTTCCCTCTTCCTCACCGGCGAGCTGCGCGAGAACTGGGTTTCAGAGGAAGATATTTTAAATAATCGATCAAGTTTCAATGACTAATTACGGCCGAATATTTGACAAATAACACTTGATCTCGCATTATGCACGCGAAACATCTTTTTGACCGCACTACATATTATGACAAAGCTTTTAATCGTCGAGTCCCCCACCAAGGCGCGGACTATCAAGAAAATGTTGGGTAACCAATTTGATGTTATCTCTTCTTTTGGCCACATTCGTGATCTGCCAAGAAAAGAGATGGGCGTTGATACGCAGAAAAAATTCATCCCCACATATGTAGTACCGACCGATAAAAAGAAACACGTCACAGAACTTAAAAAAGCTGCTAAGGCTGCTGACGAAATCTATCTAGCAACTGACGAAGACCGCGAAGGAGAAGCAATTGCCTGGCATATTGCTAATGTCTTGGGCATTGAACCAAAAGATGCCAAGCGCATCACTTTCCACGAAATTACGAAAAGTGCGATCGAAAAGGCACTCAGCGAGCCACGCCAGCTGGCTGATGATCTGATTGACGCGCAGCAAACACGTCGTATTCTTGATCGACTCGTCGGTTATGAACTGTCGCCATTTCTTTGGAAAAAGGTGCAACGCGGACTCTCGGCCGGCAGAGTTCAATCAGTTGCAGTTCGGTTGATTGTTGAACGCGAACGCGAACGTCAAGCTTTTAATTCTGATGAATTCTGGACGATTGACGGTCAATTTGAGAAAGATAAACAAAACTTCGAAGGTAAACTAAATAAGATTGATGATAAGAAACTTAAGAAGCTTGATATCGGTAATGAAACAGCTGCCAAGAAGATTGTCGATGATCTAAAAGATGCTCAGTACAAAATAGCTGCTGTTGAAAAGAAGCACGCAAGTCGAAAAGCCCCTGCTCCACTAACAACCTCAACGCTGCAACAAGAAGCTAATAACAAGCTTAGCTTCTCTGCCAAGCAAACGATGACCGTGGCTCAGAAATTATACGAAACTGGTCGAATCACTTACATGCGTACTGACTCGATGAACCTGGCTGAAAGTTATCTCGATGCTGCTCAAGCTTATTTACAATCAAACTTTGGATCGGATTACGCCAAAGGTGCTAACGTTTACAAAACTAAGAGTAAGGGTGCTCAGGAAGCTCACGAAGCTATTCGTCCAACCGACGTTAATACTAGTCCGGATACCCTTAAGGACAAACTTGAGGCCGGTCAGTGGAAACTTTACGATTTAATTTGGCGCCGGACGTTGGCGAGCCAAATGCCACCAGCAAAATTAGAGCGAACAGCAGTTGATATCGAAGCTAAACAATACTCGTTCCGAGCTAATGGTAGCATCATCGTTTTTGACGGCTTCATGAAGGTCTATAAGAGCGCTAAAGAAAAACTATTACCTGATCTAACCAAGGGCGATGACGTCAAAGCTCTCGCAATCGAACCGATCCAACACTTTACCGAACCGCCACCACGCTATTCTGATGCCACACTTGTTAAGGCGCTCGAGGAACATGGTATCGGTCGACCATCAACTTACGCACCGACTATTAGTACGATCACAGGACGTGGCTATATTGATCGTGACGACAATAAAAAACTTTATCCACTCGACATCGCCTTTATTGTCAACGATGTCCTCGTTGAACACTTCACAGATATTGTTGACCTTGAATTTACAGCTAAACTTGAAAAGAGTTTAGACGAAATCGCTGAAGGCAAAATCGAATGGGTGCCGATGCTCACTGCTTTTTATGGTCCTTTCCATAAAAATCTCGAAAATAAAACTAAAGAAATCACTTATAAAGATGTTATGAAGGAGCGATCACTTGGAAAAGATCCAGAATCCGGACTGGAAATCTTTGTCCGCAGCGGCCGGTTTGGCCCATATATTCAGCTTGGTGACTGGAGCGATGAAGACCGTAAAGCTAAAATCAATAAACCAAAAATGGTTTCATTGCTCAAAGGCATGAGTTCTGAGACAATCGAGCTTGAAGAAGCGCTCAAATTACTACAACTGCCACGTGAACTTGGTGAAACTGATTCTGGCGATAAAATCACTGCTCTGATTGGACCCTACGGCCCGTATCTCAAAGCTGGCAAGACTAATGCTTCCCTGCCCGAAGATCTGAGCCCGCTTGACGTTACACTTGAACAAGCCAAAGAAATTGTTGCTCAAGCAGCAGAGCTGAAAAAGCAACAACAGACACCAATTGCCGAGCTTGGCGAAGACCCGACTAGCAAGGAGCCGATTCTGATAAAAACCGGACGCTACGGTCCGTATGTCACTGATGGCAAGACGAACGCCTCGATATCTAAAAAAATCGATCCAGCAACCGTCACTCTAGAGCTAGCCATCGAGATGCTCGAGAAAAAACGAGCAAAGAAAAAATAAAAAAAATAGAGCCTCGCGGCTCTATTTTCTTTTATGGTTTCTTTTCTTTTTTATTCGCTTCTTCGCCTAGGAGAAAATCCATCGTATCTTCGGTAGGTTTTAGATAATCTTTTCCAGCGTAATTGTACCAAGCGTCGTACAGCTTACCGAATAAACCTCTTTGTACCGGCGCCATTTTCTCAGGCGTTCGTCCAGCATCTTGCCTCTTTCTCTTCTTTTTCGCTGCTTCAATTTGTTGAGCGGCTGTTTGTTGTTCGACTTGTTGAGATTCAGGCTGTTGTTCTGCTTGAGCGGCTGCAGCTTCCTCGGCCCTTACCTGCTCATGAAACGCTTCCTCGACTTCGGTTGGTTGATCGTATTTTTCTAATGCCTCATCCCAAGTACTATCATCAAATAACTCTGCACCCGTGTATTTAGATTTTTCCGCCTTTGGTTTTTCAAAAAACGCTTCCTCGGCTTCGGTTGGTTGATCGTATTTCTCTGTTGCCTCATCCCAAGCTGCTTCATCGAACATATCTTCACTGACCGGCTGCTGTTCTGTTTTATCTTCAAGCTGTTGAGCCGCTGCAACCGGCTCTTGTACTTCCACTGCTTTATCTGACAATTGTCTGTCTTCTGGCACTGGCTCAACTGGTTCGGTGACTTCGCCAGTCAGTTGTCGACTTTCAGGGGCCGGTGTTGGTTCTGGCGACGCCTCTGCCGCAGCAGACGCCGCCTTTTCACCGTTTATTTGGCGGTCGAAAGATGAAGTATTGCCCTGATCAAATTTAGCACGCTTGACTGGATCGGATAAATATTCAAATCCGATGTTTACAAGTTTGAACGATGTAGCATCACCGCCTAAATCAGGATGGTATACTCGTGACAGCTTTTTATACGCTTTCTTTATTTGACTATCAGAAGCGTCTGGTGGCACATTTAATATTTCATAAGGAGTACTTGCCGCGTAAAGACGCTCCGTATCTTTTTCACGTTCCTCAGATAATTTGGCTCGCTCTGGCGATGGACCAGACTTTACTGATTCAGGTCTTGGTACCTCGACTGTTTGTTCAGTTTGAGCTTCTGGCGGCTGTTCTTCTAATGTTTCGCCTACCTGTTCAGCTTCAGACTCTGCAGCCGCCTCTACCGCGGCCTCTTCGGTGCCTTCCAAAGCCTGATCCCAAAAATCATCTTCAAAAAGTTCAGCTCCGGCCGGTTTTGGCACTTCAACATTTAATTCAACCTTTGCCTGGACGTCAGGCGTTTCGATATTTGGCGTGCCCATAATCTGCTCGGCCGCCGTATCTGCAGCTTCGCCGCCGCCTTGAGCCGTCGCCACGTCAACTGAAGCTGAAACTGACAATTCGACGCCCTCATCAATCCCGTGGCTATCTTTCCATCGCTCTGTTGCTGCTTGCGCAAACTCTTCCGGCGATGTTGCTGGTGTCTGGCCTTCAGGTGCCAATTCAAGCGCTGCTTCATAATTATCTTCGATGGCCTCAAGCTCGACATGCAACTGACCTAGTTCACCTGCCGAAAGTAAAACTTGTGCTTGTGATATCTGTTCATCTTCTTCTCGCATTTCCTCTATTTGTCTTTCCCTGTCCTCTGGTGACAGCTGTTCTTGCTGAGGAACTTCCCGAGGCTCTTGACTTGGTTGCTGCTCCTGTGAAGCAGGCATGTTTGCTATGACCATATGCGCAAATCATAACAAATCCTTGAAAAAAAGCCAAAGACATGGTTATCTATATCTATGACAACAGGTAATTCTAAAACCGATTTCTCGCTTTTGCAGGCAAAACTCAATCCAGACCGTTATACTAAAGATGATATTGGATTGATTAAGAAAGCTTATGAATTTGCCAAAAACGCTCACGGTGGTCAAACGCGACTCACTGGCGAGCCGTATTTTGATCATGCTTTTGCCACTGCTAGTAAAATTGCAGATATGCGCTTGCCGGCTGAAGTTATTGCCGCCGGTATACTTCATGATGTTGCCGAAGACGCTGGTGTAAGTTTAGCTGAATTGAAAAGTGAATTTGGTGAAGATATTGCCAATATGATCAAGAGCGTCACCAAATTGGGGCACGTTCAATACCGAGGTCTGGAGCGTTATGTTGAAAACTTAAGAAAGATGTTCATCTCCATGGCTAAAGATGTCCGTGTTATTTTCATTAAATTTGCTGATCGTCTTCACAACATGGAAACCCTTTACGTTTTACCCGAGCAGAAGCGAATCAGAATTGCTAAAGAGGTTATGGAGATCTATGCGCCAATTGCCAACCGGCTTGGCATGGGTGAATATCGCGGTCTTTTTGAAGACTATGGTTTTAAGTATGTCCATCCGAAAGAATACAACTGGACCAAACATCTACTTGAACAACGAGTAAAAAAATTCGGCCCATCGCTCAACCGGGCCATGCAGGATGTTCAAAACGAGTTAATTAAACAAAATATTAGTGTTGTTGACGTTCACGGCCGGATTAAATTTTGTCATAGTCTCTACAAAAAGCTGCAAAAATACAGTAGTGACATCGAAAAAGTCTACGATATTATTGCTTTGCGTATCATCGTCAATGATGTCAGCGAATGTTACGCTGTGCTCGGTATTATCCATAGCATGTACACACCACTGTCAGGCAGAATAAAAGACTACATCGCTCAGCCAAAGCCAAATGGCTATCAATCATTGCATACCACTGTTTTTGCTGAAGACGGATCGATTCTTGAATTCCAAATTCGCACTTTAGAAATGCACGAAGAAGCTGAATACGGTGTGGCAGCGCACTGGCGATACAAAGAAGGTAAAAGAATGCATGAGAAGCAAGTTCAATGGATGAACGAACTGACCAAGATCCAAAAAGAGTTAAAAGAGGATGATTTCATGGATCGCTTGGATGAACTCAAACTAGACATGTTCCATGACCGGATCTTTGTTTTTAGTCCTAACGGTGATGTCTTTGACCTTCCTGAAGAATCAACACCAATTGATTTTGCTTATGCGATCCATACCGAAGTTGGCAATAAAACCACAGCAGTTAAAATCAACCATCACATAGCAAACCTTGATAGTGAACTCAAATCAGGCGACATGTGTGAAATCATCATCGATAAGAATCGAAAAGGACCAAATGGTGACTGGCTTAAATTTGTTAAAACTCACCATGCTCGATCGAAAATCAAAGAAGCGCTAAAAAAGAATAAACGATCACTTTTCGGATCGTTGATTCATCGATAAAACAGGGCCGAGGCCCTGTTTTGTTATCGTGTAAACTTGTTCATGAGCTCTTTGAGCTCTTCTTTTGAATAGAAATGAATCGTCACCTTACCAGATCCACCTTTCATTTGTAACTGCACTTTTGTGCCCAGAGCTTCCCGCATCTGATCCTCGAGCGCAGCAATGTTCGGGTCTTTCTCTTTTGATTTCTTTTTACTACTAGTCTTTGCTTCAGCCTGACGAACAGTCATCTTGCCTTCGAGCATCTGCCCAAAAAGTTCCTGACGACGATTAAGATCTTCCTCAGCTAGTAACGTTCTAGCGTGTGAACGGGAAATCTTTCGTTCAATGATCGCATCGAGCATCTTCTCGTCAAGATCAAGCAAACGCATAGTATTCGTGACGTAAGATCGACTTTTACCAACTCGCTTAGCTACTTCATCCTGCTTTAGTGAAAAAAGATCGGCTAATGATTGATACGCTTTAGCTTCTTCAACAGGATTCAAGTTCTGACGCTGAATGTTTTCGATCAAGGCAAGCTCCAATTTCTGCTGTTCTGTCGCCGTGCGGATCATGGCTGGAATTTTCTTCAATCCCAACATCTTTGAAGCACGCAGTCGTCGTTCGCCAGCAATCAGTTCATACTTTCCTCCCCCTTCATCAGTTACTACCAAGGGCTGTAAAATTCCATGCTCCTTAATCGAAGCTAACAAATCTTCAAGATCAGTTGAAGCAAAGTGTTTCCGCGGTTGATGCGGGTTTGTGTCGATGGCGTCAATTGGAATTTCTTGTACGCCACGATTGATAACCTCGGCTGCTTCCGTACCTGGTGCTGGAGCTATTTTTTGTGGAATAAGAGCCGAGAGACCTCGACCCAAACCTCCTTGTGGTTTTGACATAATTAATTTTCTTCGCGCATAAGGAACTCACGAGCGAGTCGTTCGTATGATTTACTGGCTTTTGAGTTGGGATCGTAATGCAAAATCGATTTACCAAAACTCGGTGCCTCGGCTAATCGAACGCTTCGTGGAATAACTGAACGGAAAATCTTTTCTGGAAAATGGCGATACAATTCTTGCAAGACTTGGTTTGATAATTTTGTTCGAGGATCAAACATGGTAATAACCGCGCCCATAATCTGGAGCTCTGGTTTAATCGACTGACGCACCAATTCGATCGTTTTCATCAACTGACCTAAGCCTTCCAGCGCGTAATATTCTGATTGCACCGGAATCAAGACACTATCAGCCGCTGTTAAACCATTGATTGTGAGCATACCCAGTGATGGCGGATTATCAATGATGATGTAATCGTAATTGTTGCGGATCCCTAATAATGCTTCGTGCAGTTTTCGTTCACGATTTAACTCGCTCACAAGCTCAACAGATGCTCCGGCCAAATTCGGTCCGGCCGGCAGTAAAAAAAGACCTTCGTGTCCGGTCGGAATTACAAGATCCTTAGTATTGTGCGTTCCAGACATCGCTTCGTATGTGCCAAGGGTATCGGAAATATCATGCCCGAGACCACTCGAGGCATTGCCTTGAGGATCGAGGTCAACTAAAAGGACAAATTTACCCAAATACGCCAAAAAGGCTGCTAAATTAACAGCCGTCGTCGTTTTACCGACTCCCCCCTTCTGGTTGACAACAGACACGATGTGAGCCATATGCAATGGAAAACGGTCAAAATCACTTCATCTGCGACTTTGCAGCTGCGGTCCTCAACACCGTATCGATCAATACGGCTTTTTCCGGTACTCGCTGCGCAGCCACATCTGCAGCAATTTTTTATCGTTTTCCTTCAAAAGATACAGGATTAGTATAACAAAAAAACCTTTCGTAGGAAAGGGTTTTTTGGTTGCGGGGATTGGATTTGAACCAATGACCTTCGGGTTATGAGCCCGACGAGCTACCAGACTGCTCTACCCCGCAGCCGCATAATATAGAAAAATGGAATTTTTGTCAAATATTAGCGCTTCAATATCTCTAAAGGGGGCTGATAATCGATTGTATGACAGGGTTTGAAACTTGGGTGTAGCGCTGCGTCGTGCGGATATTAGCGTGACCAAGTAAAGTTTGAATAAAACGAACGTCAGTACCGTTTTCCAGCAAATGTGTGGCAAAACTGTGCCTAAGCGAATGAAAAGTCGCTGGCTTATCAATACCCGCCCGATCAAGCGCGCCCTCAAAAATCTTCTGCGCCGTTCTTGTTGTCAATTTGCCGCCTCTGGCACTGATAAACAATAGCTGAGTACCCGATCGGTCATAGCCGAGCCATTTGATAGCATTGATGATCGCCGCTGACAAAATCGTGATTCGATCCTTTTTACCCTTAGCCTGTTTGACATGGACTGTTCTCGCCGCCAAATCGATATCTTGAATTTTGAGAGACACAACCTCGCTCACCCGAAGACCGGCCGCGTAGGCGAGCGCCAGCATGGTACGATGCTTCAAATTCGTTACGACGTCGAGAAGGCGCAAAATTTCATCACGCGATAAGACAACCGGCAAACGCTGCGGTTTCTTGCCATAAGGAATTTTGATTTCAAGCCTTTGACGCAACACCTGTCGAGCGTAGAACAAAATGGCTTGTAAATACAAATTAGTAGTCGAGACCGAAAGGCCGCTGTCGCGTTTGGTAAGAATATATTCCCGAGCCTCGGCTTCGCTGATGACGTGAAAAATCGGATATCGCTCAAAGTAACGGCGCAAAGTGTTCAAATATGATTTGCGCGTTGCCAAACTGAAATTTTTCAATTTTAAAACCTGTTCCGCGGCCGCCAAGGCCTCGGATATTGTTGTTGGCGTCATATAAATTTTAGACAAAAAATCTCCCCTTTACGATGGGGAGGATAACTATAATTTATCAGAAAAATTATTCCTTGTCAACGCCGCATATCCACGATAGTATGAACATTATACGATCATTTATTCGCATATAAACGAGTTATGTGAAATAGCCAGAAATTTCTTTATTATTTTTAAGATTTTTTTGGCAATTTATTTCAATGGTCGGCATAACTTGATATAATATCACTAAATTTAATAGCTTAACTAAATACTTATGAATGAACAAAACATGCCACAAGAACAAAAGCCAACAAACATTTGGGTGGTAGTAGCGTCCGTTGCTATTACCGCGTTAGTCATTGGCGGCGTAGTTTACGCCTTACAGTCCTCACGCCTAAAATCGTCCGAACAATCTTTTCAACAACAAATTACGCTGTTGCAAAACCAAATTGACCAACTCCAGCAAACAAACCAAAACCAAAATCAACAGGCAACGCAACCACCAACCAACCAAAATCAGAATAACCAACCCGTTGTTGATCAGAATGAAAACGTCAATCAACAAGTCGAACAACCACAGGAAATTGTTTACAGCAATTCGCAATATGGATTTAGCCTAACCTTCCCACAAACATGGAAAGGATATACTGCCAAAAATCGTACTTTAAACTGGGGATTATTCGGCACTTCTGATTCTGTTGATTTTGGTTTTTCAGTTCAGGACTCATTGTTTAATGTCAGTATTCACACCAAAAGCCAGTGGCAACAAATTAAGTCAGAAGAAGGACCAACGCCAACCTATCTTGGAGAAAATAGTCAGTATGTTTTTGGTTATGCAACAGCTCAAGACGCCGCCAACGACACAATCGTTGCACGCATGAGAGAAATTCAAGACATTGTTAAAACATTCAAGGTTACGAAATAAATTGCCAAAAAATTACATTAAGGAAAAGAAATTTCTGGCTACATCACATAACAGCGTGTATCTGGCTACGGAAAATTGGCGTTAATTAAATCCTTAAGGAGTGCCAATTTTCCTCCGCCCAAATTTTCATCCCTTAGTTTGATGAGGATTTGGGTGGAGTTTAAAATATCAAGCGTTATCTGATAATCAAAGTAATTCCGATAAAATCGGGATGAAAACTTCAGATACACGCGAACGTTAAGTGAAATAAAATTTGTTTTTTAATGTGGTAAGACAAAAATATGATTAACCTAAGCGAGCTTTGTAAATTTCTAGTCAAAGCGAAAAAATCAACGTATGCGGCTGGTGACGATGCCAAAAAAATTGTCGAGGCTGACAAATCTACAACATTGATATTTGAAGATGGTGATTGGAAATATCACGATAATTATTTCGGTGGCGAACCATATGGTGGTAGAGAGGTTGTATTTTTTCAGAACTTACCAGTTTATATAATGGTTTATTACGGCTGGGTAATTGAAGGTGTCGCTGACGTTCAAGCGGTTTACAAAACTTTGCAAGGTGCGCTTTTTCAAATTCCAGAAGATAAACCATTTCGTGGTCCGAAAAAATACAACCAAGACGGCGCTGAATATATCAATGTTTTCGAAGGAGAAATCGACAATTTTTCTGGCGAAGAAATAATCACGTCTGCAGATGGAAATGAAATTTACAAAGCGAAATATATCGGCGGTTTAGTTGACCTAAAAAAATAAATTTTACATCACTTAACACCGAGTATGCAGTTGCGTGAAGAAGAAATTATTGATTTTTCTTTTCATTTTTATTGGGCTCTTTTCAATTTTTTCTCTCAGAAAGTGAAGCGCCCTGCCCGAGAAATCTCGAACAGAGCGTGATCTGTGACATGAAGGAAGCTACGGACCCTCGAACATGATCCGCCTGCGAACCGCCCGATTGTATGCGCTGTCCTCTCCCGTCAAATCCTTTGACGTATTGTTACCCATTGCGAAAATGGTTGCGAACAGATCTGACACCATCGGGCGATCAATGCTGTCAAGTGCCAGAAGCGCTGTGAACACTGAACTGACTGGATCAGAACTCCCTGTTGCATTGTCGAGGTTGTGGGTCGAGAACTCTCTGTGAGACACCACGTATCCACCATCAGGGTTATAACGCTTGAGCCACGCTTCCCTGTCTTTGGTGAAAAGTTCTGCATCATCACCACTCAGAAGATGCCAAGAGGTTGTCAGTTCGACACCCTCAGCGACACGCACGAAAACATACTTCATGTTTTTACCCTCCTAAATTGGTCGCCGAATTGCGACTTCATATATTAGCAGATCCACACCCCACCTGTCAAGCCAACGAGGGACGAAAAAATTGA
>JBDRDZ010000088.1:0-12548 GCA_043820165.1 Patescibacteria group bacterium | reverse complement strand
CAGCTGTAATTAGACCAGCCATCGGAAGCATGACGCTCATTGTCGAGATAGCATCTGTTTCGCATAATTCGATCGATCGGGCTGCACCATCATCTCCTGTATTGATGACGCCTTTGTCACACAACGCTTGAATATGCTGATGTACCGTAGACGGTGAGGATAGCCCTAGACCATGCGCGATCTCGCGATAAGACGGTGTGTAACCGTTATCCTGGATGAACGATTCAATGTAATCCAGAACTTCACGTTGTTTTTTAGTTAGAGGAGGGAGGGGTGTCATATGTCTGTACTTTACACCGAACAAAAACCGAACGCAAGGTTTTGGTGTGGATAAATTGTCGTTCATTATTTGCGATTGATGAAATCAAACAAATATGCTACGTTGAGGCATCAGAATGACAATGAATGTATAAATTTTGATGAGATATTTGTGCGCAGCGAGGAACACAGAAAGCTGTACTGACAGGTACGGTGTTGAGTACCGCAGATGCAAACAAATATATCGCAAAATTTATAATGAATCCTATGTTTAAGACAGTCGAAGTTCCACTTTCCGGTCATCCGGACAAAATCTGCGACCAGATCGTCGAGGCGATTTTGGATGAATATTTGCGTCGTGACCCGAAGAGCAGGGTTGATCTTCAGGCTCTGGGATCTCACGGCATGCTCATGGTCGGCGGTACAGTTGATTCACGAGCTGATTTTGATAGTGGCGAGATTGTTAAACGCGTTTATAAAGATATCGGCTACAACGATGAAATTGAACCATTTATAAATATTGAACGACCTTCTGAAGACATGTCTCGCAACATGGTCAACGGCGGAGCACAAGGCACAACGGTTGTTTATGGTTATGCGACCAAAGAAACTCGTGAGTATTTACCGCGCACCTATGTGTATGCCAATGCCATCGCTCGCCGTATTGATGATCTACGCCGCACAGATGAATCATTCACTTGGATGTGTCCAGACGGTAAGGTTCAGTTGACGATGGACGGTGAAAAACCAGTAGCTGTAACAGTGCTCGTGCAACATTTAGATAAAATGAACCTGCAACAAATTCAGGCTCAGTTAGTTGACCAAGCTATAGTGCCAATTTTAGGCGAACACCAAGGTATGAAGTTGTATGTGAATTGTGGTGGCGCTTTTTGTTCAGGTGGTTTCTGTGCTGGGGCTGGTGCGTCAGGCAGAAAAAATCATGCTGATACATATGGTGGCTTGTTGCCAAGCGGTGGATCGTCAATTTCTGGTCGCGATCCTTGGAAACCGCAGCGTGCTGGGAATTTTATGGCCCGCTTTGCAGCCAAAAGTTTGGTAGCTAAAGGCGTGGCAGGTAATATTTTAATTTCAGCTGGTTACACCATTGGTCAGCCAGAGCCGATTTTTTTGCACGCACAAACTGGTAAAGGTGAAGATATTACTGCGATAGTGAAAGAAAAATTTGATTTTCGACCAGAAGCGATTGTTGAGCAGCTTGACTTAGCTAAACCGATTTATCATAAAGTTTCAACCTACGGTTATTTCGGACGGGATGGTGTTCCTTGGGAGCAAATCGCGTAGGGGTAAGTTTTAGATTTGTCCGTGCTCGAGAGCAGGCCTTGACATGAGGTCTATTTTTTTATAGTCTGGGGGCGCGGTCAGCAGTTGATGTTGAATGGCCCTGAACTCTACGAACGTGTAAGCTATTCAGGACGTCAGCTGCTGACCTCATCCGAACTTTGTTCTTTGCTCACGCGAGGCTGCCTGTGTTTTGTTCGAGGACAACAAGTCTGACCTGCCAGTAACGACTTGAGAATACTCAGGACAGCCTCGCCCTTTTTCTATCGCTTGGCAACGGTTCGAATGTTGCGTACGTCTCCCGACTTACGCCTCGGCTCGTTCACGACCACGAGCATTTCCATTCCCCGGAACGAGCCGTTGCCTCTGCACTATAGTTATCCGCGTTTTTGTCCCTGAGTACGCCTTTGCGTTGCTCAGGGGCTCTTCTTTTTGTGTTATAATACCCCCATGAAAATCTCATCGATTATTACAGTTATCATCGCTTTGATTATTATTGGACTGTCGGCTTTTTTAATTTTTTCGCGTGAGCCGGAGGAGACAATGGTTCAGAGTTCTGATGGCATCGTTGAGATCACTGGTCTGGCTCGAGAAAGTCAACCGATCACAATCGAAACTCTAGATCCTATTGAAGGCGATCGTCTTTTCGGACCGCTATATAAAATTGAACCAAGCACGATTGTGCTTGAAAATCCTGTGACGATTTTTTTTGATATCGCCGCTCAGGAAAATCAGGACGATCTGGTTGTTTATCAATTTGATGAGTCTGCCAAGATGTGGGAGCAAGTTGAACCGATCGTCAGTTTCGAGGATGATCTTATTATTGCTGCGAATCAACTTGGCACGTTTGCTGTGGGGAAATATTTTACAATCGATGCACCAAATTTTCTGACCTTATATGATGAATTGCTAACGATGGCGCCAGAGAAGGCCGTCGGCTTTGAACTAGTGACTGGATTTGCAACAGCAGATGAGCCGCTGGTGAAAATTTCAAAGACTGAACAGACTGGTGGCTGCGGCGGACTGTTACAAAGTGGTAATCGAGAAGAAAAATCATTAATTCAGCACGAAGCACGAGTTCTAGTTGATGATGTGGAGACGTTTGTCGAATTTTCATTCGTTGCTCGATGGTTTGTAAACGATGTAGAAGGTTGTAGTGAAGGAGAAGATTTGGAGCCATTCAGCGTCATGTGATATAATTGTTCCGTCGCTCGAGGCGATGTGTCATAAATCAAACCTAAGGAGGAAACAATATGCCAACAAAGAAATCCGGCAAAGCCGGATCCGGCTCCGCCGGAAAATCCAAGAAAAAGGCGACAGTGGCCAAAAAAAGTACAACAGTAAAAAAGGCAGCGGTGGCCAAGTCAAAGATTAAAAAAATTGTTGCAAAAAAATCAGTTACCAAGGCGCCCAAGACAATGATGATGATGGAAGAACCGCCAAAAGTTGAAAAGCCGGCGGCAAATGTTTGTCATGCTTGTAATGCTTTACCGGTTGGCAGTGTCGAATTGGTGTCACTTCTTCTTGTTTTGACTTTTTCACTCAGCGCAGTTTTAATCACCTCGGTCTACGCCTTGGGACTTCAGCAGAATCAAATTGAGGCTCTGGAAGCTCAAGTTGGCAAGTAAAATATGACACCTCGTTTGTTTGCAGTCTTACCATTAATCAGCATCTTGCTTGTTGGCGCCGGGTGCTCTACTAATAGTATGAAACAAGTTGAGCTTGAAACTGAAAAGGGGACGATCGTTTTTGAATTATACGAAGACACAGCTCCGAATACGGCAAACAATTTTGTAACTTTAGCACAGGACGGATTTTATGATGGTTTAAATTTCCATCGCGTTGTTGAAGGTTTTGTTATTCAGGGTGGCGACCCTAGCGGTAATGGCACTGGCGGACCAGGCTATGAGTTTGCCGACGAGCTCAATGATGATTACACTTATAATCGCGGCATTGTAGCTATGGCTAATCATGGACCTGATACGAACGGCAGTCAGTTTTTCATTATGTTGGATGATTACCAATCAGTTGATCCCACGGGAGATAAGTATCTTGGTAAGAACTATTCAATCTTTGGTAAAGTTAGAACAGGGATGGACGTTGTTGATCAGATCGAAATTGGGGATAAAATTATCAAAGCGACAGTTAAATAGAAAAGATAAAATTCAGAGTCCTCGAGGCTCTGTTTTTATTTCGTTTCCAATTAGCTATGCTATACTAGACTTATGAAAAACTACATTACAGAACAGAGCTTTTATAAGTATTTAAAGTGTCCATCATGGATTCCACGCGAAATTAAACGCGGGGAAGATCTTCGTGAAGCCCTGATGCAAAAGCTGCAGGACGATGGTTTGTTACGAGACAAAGAGCTCGAACTTTTAAAAGACCGAAATATCAACGAAATTGGCATTGATGATATTGATGAAGCGACGCAACGCACAATCGAGCTAATGAAGCGCGGAGCGGAGACGATTTATAAGGGCGTACTCACTCATGGTCGCTGGGTCGCTCGGCCAGACGTCATGGAAAAAGTTGAGGGTAAGTCAAGGTTTGGTGAATATTATTATATTGCCTGTGATATCAAACGCTCTCATCACATGAAAGATGAGTACAAATTCCAGGGTGCGTTTTACGCTGAGCTGCTTCAAAAGATTCAAGATCTAAAGCCGATCAAAGGCTATGTTATGTTTGCTGATGGCACTGTTGAGGGTTACCTGCATGAAGAGTTCGAAACGCAGTTTCAGTTAACGCTCGATAGTATCGAACAGATATTAGACGGTGAAGAAGAGTCGCACTTTTTAACGTCAGGCTGTAAACAAGCGCCATTTTTTTCTGAGTGTCAGCTGGAGACAAAAGAGTGTGACGATCTCTCACTACTCAATCGCGTTTGGCGTAGCGAGGTGCAGTCTTTGCGCGATTCAGGTATTGAGACAGTCACAAAATTGGCCGATGCGTCGATGGGAGATTTGAAGCGAGTCAGTGGTCTAACTATGGATCGATTGTATTTTTTGCAACAGCAAGCAATTTCGTTGATTGATGATCGAGTTATTCGTATGGGCGAGATCGAACTGCCAGAAGAAAATGGCCCAGCTCTTATTATTGATATTGAAAGTGATCCTTTACGTGATTCTGATTACTTGTTTGGGGTACTGGTTGTTGATGGTAACGATCAAACTTATCATCCCTTTTTAGCTCGAGATCCGCTTGAAGAAAAAGCTGCTTGGGATGAGTTTACAAATTTTCTTAAAGATTACTCTCAGAGCAATATTTATCATTACGGTTGGTACGAAGTTGATGTTTTTAGAAAACTGGTTGGAAAATACGGTGCTCCTGAGGAAGTACGGCGTCAGTTCGAGGAAAACATGATTGATTTGCTGACGCGCATGCGTGAAAAAATCATCTTTCCAATGCCATTTTATTCACTGAAGGACATCGCAAAGTTTCTGGGATTCAAATGGTCGCGCGATGATGCCTCTGGTGCAGAATCAGTTCTTTGGTATGAAGAATGGCTAACCGGGCAAGATGAAAATGTGTTGCAGGACATTTTGGATTATAATGAAGATGACGTTCGAGCAACTTGGTTTATACGAGAGTGGATTATTAAGACTTATAAATAGTTTTAACATAACGTGTGTTTCCTCGTAAGAAAAAACAGGATGAATTTAAACCCTGGCATGGTTATTTAATGCTGGCAGTGATTTTTGTGGCAGTGGTCATGGGCATAGTGCAACGTATTAATCAGTCAAATGAGCCAGTGATCAACCAAGAGTTGCCGGTAATTGTCACTCAAGAGACTTGCCAGATTTCCGGTGGCACTTGGAATAACTGTGGTTCAAATTGCCGGACAACGCCTGACGAAGCGTGCATACAGGTTTGTGTTGAGCAATGCGAATGCATTAGCGATAGTCAGTGTCCATTTAGTTATCATTGCGGTGATTATATTGATGGTACAGGAATATGTTTAAGTTTATAGTTAGACTTGGAATTGTCGGAGTAATTGGTTTTGGTTTGTTTGCACATTTTCAGAATAATCGTTTGATTAAAATTAATTATGAAGTTCCAGAAGTATCTTTCAATCAAGTTCAAGATTTAGTTGAAGAGGGAATAGAAACGATTGAAGTTTTAGCCGAGCAGTTAAATAATGAAGACTCAGAAGACAGTCAGGATTCAGATGGGGCGGAGGGAGGAATGGAGAGGGAGGTAGAAGGTGAAAATTCAATTAATGATCTTGCAGTTCAATATAATCTTGCTGTCCCTTTCACTTCCCAAATAACTAGTCAAGAAGCATATGTTGAAGTTGCGTGCTTGATGGTTTCGGAATATTACAAAGGAGCTCCATCGGGCGAGATTGATTCAGAGGCAGTCGAGACTGCTATTCTTGAGGTAGTTGATTTTGAAATGGACTATCTTGGATATTATTTGGACGCAGACGTAGCTGCGTCTGCTCAGGTCATTGATCTATACTTTGGCTATGGGGCTAGAATTGCTGAGACTCCGACCATAAATAATATTAAAGCCGAGATCGCCGCCGGCCGGCCAGTGATTGTGCCAGTAGCTAGCAGAAAATTAGGAAATCCATTTTATACAGGTCTAGGACCGCTCTTCCATTACTTAGTCATCAAAGGTTACTCTGACGATATGTTCATTACTAACGATCCCGGAACCCGTAGTGGTGAGAACTATGTTTATGACATTGACGTTGTCATGGCGGCTATGGGAGACTGGAATAATGGAGATCCGGCCAATGGAGATAAAGTAGCCATCTTTACTTCACCTCAATATGATTCTCATTCCGATTGATATTTCAATTTCAACTGCATTAGGTGTTTTGATCGCCTTTATTTTAGCTATACCAGCGATTTTTCTTGAAACGTCCAGGCGGGTGAAAAACCTGCCATTATTAATTGATGTCAAAGTTTGGTTTGGTCGAAAGTTGACTCATGGCGAGATCTTTTTGGTTGACTTGTTACTACATCTGATCATCGGAGCATTTTACGGCTTTTTTTATGCGCTTTTTGCCTCGCAGGGTTGGTTATTTATCACCAACGCACCATATACGATTCATTCGATGATTATCTTTGCAGTGTTGTTTTGGGTAGGGCGTAACGTGATTATGATGCCTTTAGTCGGTTTTGGCATTTTTGGTCTAAAAGAAGGGAAAACTGTTTGGTATGAAACATTGGCAGTATTGCTTATGGAAGGGACGATTTTGTGGCTGATTATTCAATTTTATCAGCCGTATTTCTTTTATTCGTTATAAAACGTCAGGATTAGAAATATAAAAAATACCCAAAACGGGTATTTTCTATTGTAAACTCTTGAAAAAAGTTGATTTTTATTTTTTTGTTTGCAAGACCTGGAGACCTGACAGAAGCGCGAGGTACCAATACTCGCTTCCACCGGTCCAGATACAAATCCGGACTAGGACCCGAGAATTCATAGGCTTCTCGGTTCCGCTTTGCTTACATTGCGGGGTCGCCTCTTTTTTTAAACAAAAAAGAGGCCCGGAGGCCTCAATTTTTATTCAGCTAGCTTCTCATCAATCACCGCTGCGATCGAACTATACGGCACCGCTCCCATCACTTTCTGTCCATTAATGATCGTGGCTGGCGTACCTGTGATGCCGTCAATCTGCCCAGCGTAAACATCCTCATCAACTTGCCGTTGATACTCATCCTCGATATAGCATTCTATAAACCGTTCGGTATTCATTCCAAGATCTTGGGCGAGATCGAAGAAAACAAAATCATCAAAGTTTGGACTCTCTTCAAAAAGTCCTTCAGCGTATTCCCAGAACTTACCTTGCTCCGCCGCACATTCGGACGCTAGAGCGGCGCGCTCGGCCTTTGCATGAAAACTCAGTGGGAAGTGACGGATGATCCAAGCGACATCATCACCATAATTATCCATCACCTGTTGCATGGTGGCGTGATGACGAGCACAATACGAGCATTCAAAATCAACATACTCGATCATAATTACTTGCACCTTGGAAAGATCACCCATAACGTGTTCGTCGTTGTACCAGATTTCGTTATTAGTTAGCTCTTTTATATCGCTAAAAGTCACTACATCTGCTTCTTCGATATCTGCCGGGCGTGTCCGTAGTTGGTATTCGGACAACTCGCCTTGGTTGGCATTGCGGAAGGCATAACGATGTTGATGTTGATTTTGTGCTCTAGTGACACTGGCATTGGTTAAGATGTCATCGATGAGTTCGGTATCCAGCTGAACGGCTTCGTCATTCCATATAACGTAAAGCTCACCATCATCTGAATTAGAAATAATCATGCCCTCCGGTAATTCATCTTCTTCGAGTACGACTCCGAGCTCGTAAGTTGGGAAAAAGGCTTCAGAAAGATCATCGACAAATTGGGCCCAGTTATTGCCGAAAAGTTCTTGCGCTTGAGTTTCGCTCTGAATTGCTCTTAATACACCACCCGGTTCAATGGCATAAGTTGTCGGAACGCTCGGCATCTTTATGAGCCTGGTTCCGGCGCGATAAGGCACATTGCCACCAATCGGCAAGTTACCTAGATCAGCACAGGAAATCCATTTTACATCGCTAAAGTTTTCGTAATAAGAATAATAAGTATTCTCGTTCGGGAAGACGTAGCGCTTATTATCTTCACCTAAATAATAGGTCGCTGTGAAGTCTGGACAGCGGATTAGGTCGCCAGCATTTGCAGCAGCTTCAGCAGGTTTTGCTAAAGCAGGAGAAAAGACTCCAACAAACATGATCAAGACGATTAAGACTGGAAAAATTTTTCTAATAGTTGTATAAGTCATAGTGTTTCTATTGTAGCAAAGGTGACAGAAAAATTAAATCTTCAAAATTGCCCGATCGGACAAAAATGAAAAATATGACCGATATTGATTTATTTGATTATGAATTGCCGAAGGAGCTGATTGCTCAGTCACCAGCTGAACCGCGGGATCATTCACGGTTAATGATTTTGGATCGTCAGAGCGGCGTAATCGAGCATCAACAATTTTTTAATATCATCGATTATATAAAGGAAGGTGATTTACTCGTCATGAATGACAGCAAGGTCTTCAAGGCGCGACTTGAGGCCCGAGTTGGCGATCGACAAATTGAAGTATTTTTGCTGCGAAATCACCATCCCGACCGAGGCCCAAAGGGCCGAGTGGAGGGATCAAATCGAATAGATCCCTCGACTCGCCTTCGGCTCGCTCGGGATGGTGAAATTAATATTGCTCACGATGATAATAAAAAAAGCCTCTGGACATGTTTGCTCAAACCTGGTCGGAAAGTTAAGGTTGGTGATGAGCTTGATTTTGGAGAAATTAAAGGAGTTGTTCAACAAAAAAATGATGATGGTACAGTGGTCATCGAGATGGATAAAGATTTTGTTCAAGTGCTTGAGTTCACTCAAAATCACGGTCAAGTGCCGCTGCCGCCTTACATTACGAAGGAACTTGATGATGAAACAAAATATCAAACAGTTTACGCCAAACACGTCGGATCTGTAGCGGCTCCAACGGCTGGTTTTCACTTTACACCCGACCTCATCGAGAATCTGAAGCAAAAGGGAATTAGGATTGCTTATGTAACTTTACATGTCGGATTAGGAACTTTTCGGCCAGTAAAAACTCAGACGCTCGAAGAACACGAAATGCACAGCGAGTTTGTAACGATCAGTCCGGAGACAATAGAAATGATCAGGCAGACAAAAGAGCGTTACAGTCGAGTCATCGCCGTCGGGACGACATCGGTTCGTGCGCTCGAAGGCGCCGCGCCGCTCGAATCATCAGGATTTACCGGCGACGTAAATCTGTTCATCAGGCCCGGATTCGAATTTCAGATTGTCGACGCCATGATCACTAATTTTCATTTGCCAAAATCAACTTTACTGGTGCTTGTTAGTGCTTTTGCTGGGCGTGAAAAGATCATTGAAGCCTACAAAGATGCCGTGCAGAAAAAGTATCGCTTTTTCTCATTCGGTGACGCTATGTTTATAAAGTGATAAAATGCAGTCATGCCTTCAAGAATTCTTACAGTTGCTGATTATCTAAAACTCGTTAACGAAACTCTCGCGCTCATCCCGAGCGACGAGATCGTTGTTGTTGGGGAAATTACGGACTATCGCCTTAGTCAGGGCAAATGGGTTAATTTTGATCTTAAAGATGAGGAAGAAGAAGCAAAAATTTCCTGCTTTGCGACAACGTTTAAGATCACTCAACCACTCGAGGATGGAATGAAGGTTCAAATAACTGGCTTTCCGAAAGTTTACGAGCGGTTTGGAAAATTTTCTCTGAACGTTACTTCAGTCGAGCTGGTCGGTGAAGGTGCTTTAGCTCGAGCTTATGAGCTTCTTAAAAAGAAACTAGCTGATGAGGGTTTGTTTGATCCGGCCAGGAAACGATTGTTGCCAAAGTTTCCATCACGCATCGGCCTTATTACATCCGGTGAAGCTGCAGCTTACGGCGATTTTCTTCGTATTTTGAATAATCGTTGGGGCGGGGTTGAAGTTGTGCATATTCCGGTGCACGTTCAGGGCAAGAATGCAGTGCCCGAGATTTTGGGAGCGTTCACGCAATTCAACGAAATGAGTGCGGATGATCGTCCAGAATTAATTGTCCTTACTCGTGGCGGCGGCAGTCTAGAAGATCTTCACGCTTTTAATGACGAACAAACAGCGCGAGCAGTATTTTCATCATCGGTACCAGTTGTTTGCGGTGTTGGTCACGAGCGCGATGAATCATTGTGTGACTTTGTCGCTGACGTCCGAGCTTCAACACCAACGAACGCAGCTGAACTCGTTGTCCCAGATCGCGGTGAGATCTCGCGAGGCATCGATATGAGTGCTGAGCGCATGAGCGATCTCCTCTCAATGAAAATAGATCGTCAAAATCGAGACATCGAACATTCAGTTTCTGTTTTTGATCGCTTCTTTGATGTAAAAATTCATGAGTTCATGATGACAATAGCTAATTTCTCACATTCATTCGAGCGCTATTTGTTACATTTAGCATCAAAAAAGCAAGCGCTAATAAGCTTGACTCGTTTATTCGAGAATTTTGATGTTAAAAAGGTACTGGAACGTGGCTTTAGTATCACCAGATCAAAAAATAAGATCATTCGCGATCCAAAATTACTTGCACCAGGCGCTGAACTTCAGATACAATTAGCTCATGGATCAATTGAAGCTCAAGTTCAATCTAATCGGCAGCAGGATAAATTATTGTAATTATGTCTACAAAAAAACAACCAACCTTTGCTGAGGCTTACGCTGAGTTAGAGAAACTCACCGAATGGTTCGAAACCGAAGAGGTCGACCTTGATGACGGGCTTAAGAAGTTCGAGCGTGGTCTTGAACTTGCTCAAATCTGCAAAAAACAATTAGCCGAAGTCGAGAATAAAGTCACAACTCTTAAAAAGAAATTTAAAACTGTAATCGAGGAGGAATAATATGAAAATGATACTTCGTTGGCTCATCAACGCCGTGGCCTTACTGGTTATCACTCAACTATTTGTTGGGTTTGAAGTTGATAGTTTTTACTACGCTTTGATCGCTGCTTTGATCATCGGGCTTTTAAACGCGATTATTCGTCCAGTGCTGATTGTCCTGACTTTACCGATTAATATTTTGACACTCGGTCTGTTTACATTCGTCATCAATGCTTTGATCATCTGGTTTGTTAGCACATTTATTCAAGGCTTTGACGTCGCGAACTTCTGGATCGCCCTTGGTGCAGCGATTGTCCTTTGGGCTGTAAGTACTCTCACAAATTGGTTCTTAAAGACTGATAAAAAGAAATAAAACGAAGCCTCACGGCTTCTTTTTTATGCCTCAAATAAAAATCAACAAAGCAAAACCCATTGTCATTTCCATTGGTGGATCATTGATCGTGCCCAACAGCGGACCAGACGCTAGATTTTTATCTGAACTTCGAAAAATGATTCTACCGCGCGCGGCAAAAGGGCAGCGGTTTGTGATTGTAACCGGCGGTGGTAAAACAGCCCGGCATTACATCCAGGCGGCAGTAAACGTTCGAAAAAGTATCGATCCGGAAGATTTGGATTGGCTTGGCATTCATGCCACGCGTCTTAATGGTCATTTGGTGCGAACGCTATTTCGTGAAATCGCTTATCCGGTTGTTCTAAAAAATCCGATGCGCGTGCCGCTAAAATGGCAAGGTCAGATTTTGGTCTCAGCTGGTTGGAAACCGGGCTGGTCAACGGATTATGTGGCTTGTCGGATTGCGAAACGCTTGGGAGTTGATTCAATCATTAACGCCTCGAACATTGATTACGTGTACGACCGTGATCCGCATAAATATAAAGATGCAATAAAACTCGAAGAGATGACTTGGAAAGATTTTCGTAAAATCGTTGGTGATGAATGGGATCCGGGAAAATCAGCTCCGTTTGATCCAGTCGCCTCGAAGTTCTGTCATAAAAATAAGATCAAAGTCGCTATTGTTAACGGAGTTGATATGAAAAACGTTGACGCTGTTTTGTCTGGAAGAACGTTTAAAGGTACATTGTTAGCATAGAAAATTAAAAATGTTTTATGGCAAAACCAAAACCACGGGAGGATGAAAAGCAGCTGCCGGCAGCTCCAGAGAGGCCGGAGGCAGAATCGACAGCAGAGGACGTTGAGCTCCTTTCGCCAGATCAGATTAAAGAACTTCAGGAAAAATACGAAGCTTTAGAATCTCAGGAAGGCGAACCGCCGGTGATCGATGTTGAGTTTGAGTCGTTGTCTGACGAGACTCGGGCCGAGATCATTCGCCTCGAAGGAGAATATAATGCAGCTTTAGAACAAGCTGATTTTGCAGCGGCGCGCAGCCGACTCGATGTCTTAAAAGAGTTTGGTAGCAAACTTGCAGAACTGGGTATCGAGGGAGGCAAGAAAGTTCTTGAATTGCTCGATCTTAATAGTAAGGAAAAGGCGATGGAAGCTTTACTCGAGGTAATTCCGTATGTGGGTGCTGTTTATGCGGTTACTGGCAAGCGTATCAAA
>JBDRDZ010000087.1:0-2421 GCA_043820165.1 Patescibacteria group bacterium | reverse complement strand
TCTATCGCCTTTTTTTCTATATTGAATGTATGTTGATGTCGCCATAATTCAATTTGTTCGTTATGCATGATATTATCCTTGGTGTAACGTAAGCCGCCTAATACCGGGCATCAGGTGTGGCTGGAATCTGGAGCTCAAAGGGGAATATTGAAGGTTCATCAAAACATCAAAACGGATTCCATTTTTCTCTATAGCTCTGATATAGATGAAAAGTTCTTTCCTGACAACCGAAGACCATATAGATGTTAAGATGCTTTGATATTACTGTGCAATGTGGTATCTTTTACAGGATACTGAAATACTCGAGTCACGCTGCTCACTTCAAGATATATGTTGAATGGGAATTGAAGAGTCGGAATGACATTCATTATACCTTCAACCTCCATGCCCGGGATGACTCGACATTTATCCGATTTAATACAATATCGGGCGGTTTCAACCGCCGCGTCACAACCCAGTACAATCACGGCATCATAGTCCGCTGCATGTTTCGCCAGGTCGTCGCGTCGCCCCGATGTCCACATGCAAATGATGAACTGGTAGGGTAACCTGCTGTCAAATACTCCCGTTTTGATGCCATGACTTTCAAGACGGGACTGCAATGCCTGAATGTATGACTCATATGAAGCTGTTCTCAAGAATTTGCGAAATAGCTCTATGTAGGGTTTCCCCTCCCTCACAGCGAGATTGGCAGCTGGACAAAATCGGCAAGGTACAATCCAGAATTGAGCGAAGCATCGCAATGTCCGAAGAGATATCCCGGTCTCTTAGTAAGATAGGCATTTGTGATTCCTCCAAAATTGATTATGGCGCTCATGATTTCCAGATCGGAGAGTCAGCGCGAGGTTTAAATTTTAGTTTGTTGTTTAATAGTCGCTATATTCCGCTACCTTTTTTAGTAATCTATTTTGATTTTCTTGCGTCAGCCCGTGCTCCTTCATGCGCTTTTCATATGCCTGAAGCTGTGCCCCAAACAAGGCATCCAGCTTTTTGGCAGTTGGTGATTCCGGGGCATCATCAATAACTTGTTTGATGGTCGGTAAAAGCGTATGAAATGCGCAATAATTTAAAGAACCTTTGCGCATGTGCCGACTGATACATTTGTCACAATACCCGTGGTTGGGGCAGTTTAAATTAGGGCATGGGCATATTTCTTTCATATCCATAATTGTCCTCCAATTAGTCCTCTTTCATTGATTCATTCAGCGCCGCTCTTGCCAGTAACCGCGTCGAGTCGAGTGATGGCATAGGACAGTCGTTAGGGTTCACAATCAGAGGTATTTCGGTGCAACCCAATACAACCGCGTCACATCCCTGATCCCTCATCCGCTGAATCACAGCGTTGAAGTAGAGACGGGACTCCTCCGTAAAGACACCGTTCACAAGTTCTGAGAAGATAATCGCGTCGATTCGCTCACGTTCCGAGCTGTCCGGGATGCGCCAGTCAATTCCGTGTCTGCGCAATATATCGGGGTAAACGGGGCCGGTCATCAGGTATTTGGTCCCGGTAATCGCAAGCGTGCCAAATCCGCGTGCTTTGGCCTCGTCTGCGACTGCCTCGGCAATGTGGAGCCAAGGTATGGGCGACGCTGAGGCTACCCGATCAAACGCTTGGTGAATGGTGTTGTCAGGACAGATGGCAAACCGGGCTCCAATGGTGGCCAGCTTTTTCGCGGAGGACAGCATCAGTTCTGCAACTTCGGGCCAGTTGCCGGAACGGATATGAACCATGTACTCGCCAAGTGGATGGGTGTGCATGGACACTTCAGGGTGCATGTGCTCGCCCATGAGCGCGGGCGCCTCTTTGCACAGCGTTCGATAACACAACGCGGCGCCCTCTGCGCTGCACGCCACGATTCCAATATGTTTCGTCATATTTTCTTCCTTGGACCAACTACCAAGCTCAGCAGCCGCGCCTGTGAACTGGCAGAAAATTGAACGGCGCTTCTCGCGGTCTGCTGTGGCGCCTTAGGTGAATTTAAGTTTTTGTTCGTCGTGCCACTCTTTAATTCTTCTAAGAATCATTTCAACACTGGGACGATCTGCTGGTCCTTCACCTACATGGTGCATCAGTACAATACCGTTTGGGTCGATCAATACATCTCCTCCTCGCTGCATAATATCGGCTTCTGATTTTTTTAGTTTCTGCCCTTTAATGATTTCTTTTAAGTAGGCTAACCAAGTTTTTGGACCCCAAACATCCCAAAAAGAAGCAGAAAGCATTCCATAACTTCGATATATTTCGCGATTTTCATCAATAATAAGTGGCCAAGTTAGTGACGTTTCTTCCACGTAATTTCGGGATAGAAAGTTGGCTTCAAACGTAACAACTACGATTTTTACTTTCAGTTTGCTGAATTCCTCTTCACGATCACGCAACTGCGTGAGATGGGCTCGGCAAGGTAATCAACCAAGGTGACG
>JBDRDZ010000086.1:0-14666 GCA_043820165.1 Patescibacteria group bacterium | reverse complement strand
GGTTAAAAAAGCAAACCCGGTTCTACTAGAGCCGATCATGAAAGTTGAAGTTGTAACTCCTGAGGATTTCATGGGTCCGGTCGTTGGTGATTTGAACGCCAAACGGGCTCAGATTCAGGAGATGGGTGATCGCGGTAATGTGAAAACTGTCGAAGCTTATGTGCCATTGGCGGAAATGTTCGGTTATGTAACGAGCCTGCGTTCGATGACTCAAGGACGCGCTAGCTCCACTATGGAGTTCTTCGAGTATCAGGAAGTGCCGCGCAACGTAGCAGATGAGATTATCGAAAAGCGAGGGGGAACGAAATAGAAATGTCATGTAGGGGCCGGCCAATGTGTCGGTCCTTTTGTTTTTGTCTCGATGATTTGACAGGATTTATTGCTCGTGGCAAGCTAATTTTCTGTACATTTCAGGAGGCGGATATGTCCGATCAGCAGATTCAGCACCGCGTCGTCATCGTTGACGATGACACTGAGAAGATTCGTCAGGCCGAGGACATGGTTTTTTACATCTTTGGCGAGGCGGCCGAGATCTACATGGAATATTTGCGGCCGGACGAGTCCCGCAACAAGCTCGGCATCGTCGATGCCATCCAGGCACGTGATCCGACTATTCTAATCCTCGACGACCGGCTTGCTCAAGCCATCTACGAGGAGATCAATGGTCTGGAGATCGCTCGGCTGATGCGTTTGTGGGACCCAGCTCTGCAGATCATCATTTTTTCGCCGCGCGTTGTTGTGACTGAAATCCGCCAGCACTATCAGGAAGGCGCGACTACGCAGCTTTTTGCTTCCGATAAGGATGAGCTGCGTCGCATCCTGACCATGATCGAAGACGGCCAGTGAACACTGGTTGGTCAATTCTTCCCATCGCCAACGGGCGGTGGGTGATTTTATTCTTGACCAATTTTTTAAATCAGCTAAGATGTCGACGTATGCAAGAAAAAAATTTACGCCGATTAATGCGGCTTTCAAAGCGTGCTGGTGTTCCTTTGATCGTTTCCGACGGGGAAGAAGACTTTGTTCTTCTGGGCGTTGATCAGTTTGAAGCTTTGATTGAGGCTGAGGATGCTGATTTCGAAGATCTTTCTGACGAATATTTTGATGAAGACAAAGTCGGTGTTCCACCTCTTGAAGTCTATGAAGCTGACGGTCAAGGTGAACAAGAAGTGCATTTTCATGAAGGAAACGACGATGAAGAGGCTGATATTCACTCATCAATGCAACATAGAGCTGCTCCAATTGAACTTGAAGAAGAGGCTAGATTGCCAAATGTCTCATCTGCAGTACCGGAAAACGTTACAGATGAAGAAGAAGAACGTTTCTACCTTGAACCGATTGATTAATAGATATTTCGCTGATATTAGTCAAAAAATCAGATCTGGATAGTCTGTGGGTGAAATTAATGCCGAAGACTTGCAATATTTTAGGCGTTTTGTTATACTCTCGGCACTTGAGTAATAAACTTAAATAGGGGTTTTTGCCCTACAAATAAACGAAAATATGGCAGAACAGTTTGATCGATCAAAGACGCACGTCAACGTCGGTACAATTGGTCACGTTGACCATGGAAAGACGACTTTGACAGCTGCGCTTTCTATGCTTTTTTCTCCAGATTCTCAGAAAAAGGCCTTTGACCAAATCGACAAGGCTCCTGAAGAGAGAGAGCGTGGTATTACTATCTCAACATCACACGTTGAGTATGAGTCAGAGACTCGTCATTACGCTCACGTTGACTGTCCAGGACATGCCGACTATGTCAAAAACATGATTACTGGTGCCGCTCAGATGGACGGTGCAATTTTGGTAGTTTCTGCAGCTGATGGCCCAATGCCTCAGACCCGTGAACACATTCTTCTTGCTCGCCAAGTTGGTGTGCCAGCAATCGTCGTCTTTTTAAATAAGGTTGATATGGTTGATGATCCGGAGTTGATCGACCTCGTTGAGGAAGAGGTTCGCGATCTTCTAAAACAGTACGAATATCCTGGAGACGAAACACCGATTATCCGGGGTTCAGCTTTGAAGGCAATCGAAGGTGATACAGAAGCTCAGGAGAAGATTAAGGAATTAGTTAAAGCTCTTGATGAATATATTCCAGTTCCAGAACGTGATGCTGACAAGCCATTTTTGATGCCAATTGAAGACGTTTTCTCAATCGAAGGCCGTGGTACTGTTGTTACTGGTCGTATTGAGCGCGGCACTATTAACTTGAATAGCGAAGTTGAATTGATTGGTCTACGTGACACTCAAAAAACAGTTGTTACTGGCATTGAAATGTTCAACAAGATGCTCGACAAGGGTATGGCCGGCGATAATGCCGGAGTTCTGTTGCGTGGTATTAAGAAAGAAGATGTTTTACGCGGGATGGTTTTGGCTCAGCCAGGTTCAGTGACTCCACATACCAAGTTTGAAGCAGAAATTTATGCTTTGACCAAAGAAGAGGGTGGACGTCACAAGCCTTTCTTCAAGGGTTATAAGCCACAGTTTTATGTTCGAACAACCGATGTTACCGGTGAAGTTGTTGAATTGCCAGAGGGTACTGAAATGGTTATGCCAGGCGATACAGTAAACGCTACGATTCAGTTGATTCAGCCAGTTGCTATGGAGGAAACATTTCGCTTTGCTATCCGCGAAGGCGGACGCACTGTCGCATCAGGAGTTGTAACGAAAATTATTGAATAATGACAGGGATGAGGAAAGGGTCGATTGATCTTTTCCTCATTTCCTTCATCGCACCTTTCCTATGGCGGACAAGACTCAAGAAAAAACTCAGGAAACCAAACAGAGAATTCGTATTAAAATCCGTGCATACGATCACAAGGTGATCGACGCGGCTACGGAAACTATTATTCGTACTGCAGAGCGCAGCGGAGCAAAAGTTCTCGGACCGATACCATTGCCAACCGAGAAACGCCGTTTCACGGTTAATCGTTCAACTTTCGTGCATAAGAAAGCTCGTGATCAGTACGAAATGAGAATCCATAAACGATTAATAGATATAGTGAGTCCATCGGAGAGTACCATTGACGCTTTGACAACGTTGAACTTACCAGCTGGCGTCGACGTTGAAATAAAAATGTAATAAAGCATTGTGGGTCGATGATAGCGGATTCAAGTCCGCCTTCACTGATCCATAATAAAGTTCCGGATCGAACCAAGAAGAAAGATCTTGCCAATGTAAGAAAACCTTCTTGAAGCTTCGAGAGGAATGTGATTAGAAAGGATTCTTTAAACGTAACAATTTCCCAAGCAAAAACCATAGACTGCTTTGGGCTAGAGGCCGTTGAATGTCATTAGAGATTCGACGACTTCTAGTTTTTTCGTCGACACAATATAAGTGTCGCAATAAGGCTATTATGAAGATTCTATTAGGAAAGAAGCTAGAAATGTCTCAAGCATTTCGTGATGATGGGTCAGTAGTCCCAGTCACCTTGATTGAGGCTGGACCTTGTATCGTAACTGCGATACGAGATAATTCTGCCGGAAAGAAAACGGCTGTGCTTGGCTTTGGTAAGACAAAGAATGTAGCAAAGCCTCAAAAAGGAGAATGGAAGGATCTTGGAGATTTCTCAATAACTCATGAGTTTGGACTTGGAGAAGGCGAAGAAATCGAGAAGGGCCAGGTGATGAAAGCCTCAGTTTTTGAGCCCGGAGATTTGATTGATGTCATCGGTACATCGAAGGGTAAAGGTTTTCAGGGCGTTGTTCGACGTCATGGTTTTCATGGAAGCCCAGCATCTCACGGTCATAAAGATCAGCTACGCATGCCAGGTTCGATTGGTTCCGGTGGTCCGCAGCGAGTTTTTAAAGGAACTCGTATGGCTGGACGAATGGGGGGAGATCAAATTACTGTTAAAAACTTGGAAGTGGTATCTATCGACGCAGAAAATAATATTGTTGCTGTTAAAGGCGCGATACCAGGTAGCCGAGGTAGCTATGTAAGTCTTATTGCAACTGACGGAAACGTATGGCGGAAGTAAAACTTTACAATATTGAAGGAAAAGAGTCGGGAAAACTAAATCTTCCTGACGCACTTTTTGCTGTCGCCGTTGATCCAGGATTGGTTCATGAAGTTATTATTGTTCAAGAAGCAAACGGTCGATCAAACCTTGCTCATACTAAAGATCGTAGTGAAGTTCGCGGCGGTGGACGTAAACCGTGGCGTCAGAAGGGTACTGGCCGAGCTCGTCACGGATCTCGTCGTTCACCGATTTGGTCTGGTGGTGGTGTAACTTTTGGTCCGCGTAATATTCAGAATTTCTTCAAAAAAATAAATAAGAAAGTACGACGTAAAGCATTGGCAATGTTACTTTCAGATAAAGTAGCTGATGAAAAGTTTATTGCTGTTGAAGATTATAAATTACCAGAAGCTAAGACTATCCACGTTGCAAAGATGCGCGCAGCTTTGCCTGGGGTTGGTCGTTCTACTCTTATTATTACAACTTCAGAAGATGCAGATCTACGTCGCGCAGCAAAGAATGTACCAAAGACAGAAACGATTGGCGCAAAAAGCTTGAATGCGCGTGATTTGGCAAAGTATGAGTATGTTGTCGCTTCAAAGGCGGCGATTGAAGTGATTAAAGAAACATATTCAGCTTAATATGGGATTTTGGAATAAATTTAAAAAGAAAGAAGAATCAGTTGAAAAGGGCAGCGTCGTCAAACAGATTGTTGACAATCAGGGCGATAAACAAGAAAAGCAACTGAAGAAATCTGTAAAGAAAGTTGATAAACAAGATAAAAAGTCGCCAGACAAAATTGCGACTTCTGCTTCGAAACGTTCAACTGCAACCATCTTAGAACCAATTGTCACCGAGAAGACGGCAAAGCTTTCAGATCAGGGTGTGATAGTTTTAAAAGTCGCCAAGAATGCTAATCGGATCATGGTTCGTCAAGCAGTTAGAGAATTATATAAGGTCAATCCGATAAAAATTAACATCATTAATGTACGAGGCAAACGTGTAAATTTTGGTCGTCAGCGCGGCAAGCGTGTTGATTACAAAAAGGCTTTGGTTATTTTACCAAAAGGTACACGAGTTGATATCTTTGAAGGAGTCTAGCTATGGGAATTAGGATCTACAAACCAACTAGTGCAGGACGGCGCAAATCAAGCGTTCAGACTTTTGATGATGTCACTGTAAAAAAATCTTACAGAAATCTGACCGTCAGTAAGAAACAACAGGCTGGTCGCGCCAAGGGCAAGATCGCTGTTCGTCACCGAGGTGGAGGCGCGAAGAGAAATATCCGTATCATTGATTGGAAGAGCGGAAAGTTTGATGTGCCAGCAACGGTGAAGACGATTGAATATGATCCAAATCGCGGAGCCAGAATTGCTTTAGTTGATTATGCAGACGGTGAGAAAAAATACATCCTAGCACCACAGGGACTTAATGTTGGAGATCAGATAGTAACTTCAGAAAAGAAAGGTGAACCAAATCCTGGAAACCGTTTTCCACTTTCGAAGATTCCGGTTGGTATGTCCATTTACAACGTGGAGCTTCAGCCTGGAAAGGGCGGCCAGGTTGTTCGCGGCGCTGGCACAAGTGCAGTCCTCTTGGCAGTTGAAGGAAAATGGGCTACCGTTCGCTTGCCGTCAGGAGAGGTTCGCATGGTCCAAAAGGAATGTATGGCCAGTATTGGTAACGTTTCCAATCCAGATTGGCGTTTAGTTCGCTGGGGTAAGGCTGGACGAACCCGCCTGCGAAGCATTAGACCAACCGTTCGTGGTAAAGCAATGAACCCGGTTGATCACCCTCATGGTGGTGGAGAAGGTCGAAACCCGATCGGACTTAAACGACCAAAGACACCTACCGGTAAACCAGCCATGGGAGTTAAAACTCGTCGTACGCGACCGTCAGATAAGTTGATTCTGCGAGGCCGTAAGAAGAAGCGACGTTAATATAAATGTATGTCAAGAAGTCTAAAAAAAGGACCCTACGTTGATGAGAGTTTGATGAAAAAGGTATCAAAACTCAGAACTGGAGATAAAACCGTTATCAAAACGTGGGCAAGAAATTCATCGATAACTCCAGAAATGGTTGGCTTTAATTTTGCCGTTCACAATGGTAAGGATTTCATCCAGGTGAGAGTAGAAGAAAACATGGTTGGTCATAAGCTCGGGGAGTTTTCTCCGACCCGTAAATTCATAAGACACTCAGGTAAGGCAACCGAAGTCGCAAAATAATCTATGCAAGTTTCAGCAACAGCAAAATATATCCATACCGCACCACGCAAGACTCGTCTTGTAGTGGATCTTGTGCGTGGTTTGCCAGTTGTCGAAGCTCGCAAGCAATTGATGTTTTCACGCAAGGCAGCGGCTAAACCAGCATTAAAAGTATTGAACTCAGCCTTGGCCAACGCAAAGAATAACTTTGATCTTGATGTAGAAAAATTTTTTGTCACTAGAGCTTTCGTGGATGAAGGCCCGACAATCCATCGTTTTCGGCCACGAGCTCACGGCCGAGCTAACCCGATTCGTAAACGGATGTCGCATATTACCATCGCGGTCGGACCAAAAGAGGAGATTGGGATTATTCCAGAAAAAAATGCTATTAAGAAAGAATTGGAGAAGGTAAAGGCAGAAAAAGCAAAAGTATCTAAAAAGAAGGAAAAAGTTGAAAAGAAAGCTGTTAAAAAAGAGAAGATTGAAATAAAAGAAGACAATAAGAGTAAGGAAAAGACAAAATAAAGAATATGGGTCGAAAAATACATCCAAAATTGTTCCGACTGGCAACAATATATAGCTGGGATTCAAAGTGGTTTGCACCACGTAAGTCTTATGTTTCCAATCTAGAAGAGGATGTAGAGCTTCGTTCATATCTTAAGCAGGCACTTAAAGAAGCCGGAGTTGATAAGGTTGTGATTGATCGAAATGCTAATAACATTACTGTCAACATTTTTTCTTCAAAGCCTGGGTTCATCATCGGTCGTGCCGGTGCAGGTATCGAGGAATTGAAGCAGAAAATATTGAAGAAGTATTACCGTGGTCGGCGTGTTAATCTCAATATCAACATTCAGGAGATTGCTCAACCGGCGTTATCGGCTCGTATTGTTGCAATGCAAGTTGCTCAAGAAATCGAGAAGCGTATGCCGTTTCGTCGTTCAATGAAGATGGCTATTGAACGAGTAATGAAAGCTGGTGCAAAAGGAGTTAAAGTTACAGCGGCTGGTCGTTTGAATGGTGCTGATATTGCTCGTAGCGAAACAATTTCAGATGGAAGTATCCCACTACATAATTTGAGAGCAGACATTGACTTTGCTCGAATACCGGCAAGAACGATTTACGGCGCCATTGGAATCAAGGTTTGGATTTATAAGGGAGAAGTATTCGATGAAGCAGAGGATGAAAAAGGTCCACAAAGTGCTCGTCAGGATTCAACTAAGAAATAGGAATGAATATAGAAAGTCGATTATATGTTGATGCCTAAGAAAATGAAATACCGCAAGCGCCATAAGCGCCGCACAAAGGGCGATCGTCTGGCCACTCAAAAGACGGACGTTGCCTTCGGTAGCTTTGGTTTGAAAGCGTTGACTGAGTCCTGGGTCACAGCAAGGCAGATCGAGGCAGCTCGACGAGCAATGACTAGATATGTCAAACGCGGCGGTAAGATTTGGATTAGAATTTTTCCTGACCATCCTATTACCTCTCATGGTGCTGAAGCTCCGATGGGAAAAGGAAAAGGTGGCGTTGATTACTACATGACCCCGGTTCGTGCAGGTACAGTGATGTTTGAAATGGACGGAGTTCCCGAAGACCAGGCTCAGGAAGCTCTTCGATTGGCATCACATAAACTGCCGATGAAGACGAAATTTGTGAAACGATAGTCATATGGATTATAAGGAAATCGAATCAAAAACAGATGTAGAGTTAACGAGAATTCTAGCTGAAAAGCGAGCTCGTTTGCACGGATTACGTTTGAAGTTATCAGTTAATCAGCTTAAAGATGTTCGTGAAGTTCGTAAAACTCGTGAAAAAATTGCTCAAATCTTGACTCGCATGAAACAGCTTGAAAAAAGTAAAGTTTCTGAAAAATAATTATGCAAGAAGAAAAGAAACAACTCAAACGCCGACGATTAAACGGAATCGTAGTTTCCGATAAGATGGAAAAAACGATCGTGGTTAGAGTTGATCGGGCATCAATTCATCCCAAGTATCAAAAACGTTATACGTTGAGTAGCAAATATAAGGCTCACGATCCGAAGAATACGTTTAAGACCGGTGATGCAGTGACGATTGAAGAGGCTCGACCGATGTCTAAGTCAAAACGATGGCGAGTTGTTGAGGAGGCTGCAAAGTAATCATATGGTTCAACATAGATCAATGTTAAAAGTAGCTGATAATACTGGTGCTAAGAAGCTCCAGGTTATTCGCGTACTTGGTGGATACAAGAAGCGATACGCTCGGATTGGCGATGTAGTTACCGCAGTTGTTAAAGAAGCGGTTCCTCATAGCGGCGTGAAGAAAAGCGATATCGTGCACGTTGTGATTGTACGCACCAGGAAGGAAACTCGTCGTTCGGATGGATCTTATATTCGTTTTGATGAAAATGCTGGTGTGATCATTGATCGTGAAAATAAAGAGCCGAAGGGAACTCGTATTTTGGACCGGTAGCTCGTGAACTACGCGCATTTGGCTTTCAAAAAATCATTTCACTGGCACCTGAGGTGCTTTAATACAGAATATGAAGATTAAAACAGGCGACAATGTAAAGGTGACTGCTGGTAAAGATAAAGGGAAAACTGGAAAAGTTGTCCAGGTTTTTCCTGAATACGATAAAGTTGTTGTTGAGGGAGTAAACAAGTCAGTCAAACACCTGAAACGACGTGGCAACACGCCAGGTCAGCGAGTTGATTATGATGCTCCAATTGATGTTTCCAATGTTAAAGTAATCGGCAAGACTAAAGAGGGTAGAGTTGGTTACAAATATATTGAGAAAGAAGGAAAAAAAGTTAAAGTACGCGTCATTCGCTCTAAAAAAGAAACTGAAGACTTAGAATAATATGAGTTTATTGAAGGAACAATATAAAACCAAAGTAGCTCCTGCGCTCAAAGATCAATTTCAGCGCAAGAATCTTTTGGCTGTTCCAATGATTAAAAAGGTAACAATCAATGCTGGGTTGAGTGCTAAGCGTGATCCAAAGTTTATCGATGTGATCGTTGAAACTTTGCGAAGAATTTCGGGTCAGCAACCGGTTGTAACCAAGGCACGACTTTCTATTGCCGGCTTCAAAATTCGAGCGGGTATGCCTGTTGGTGCGATGGTTACGTTGCGTAGTGGGCGAATGTGGGATTTTCTAGATAAATTTGTAAATGTAATTTTCCCTCGAATTCGTGACTTCCGAGGCATTCCTGAAACGGCCGTTGATGCATCGGGCAATTTCAACTATGGATTCAAAGAGCATACTGCTTTTCCAGAAATCAGAGCTGATGAAATTGAATTAATCCATGGACTACAGGTTTCTATCACCACCACGGCAAAGACTCGCGAAGAGGGGCTTGCCCTCTTCAAGGCTCTGGGCTTTCCATTCAAGAAAGAAAAATAAATATGGCCACAAAAAACCAAATTGCAAAATCAAATAAGACACCGAAATACATGACTCGCAGCGTCAACCGTTGTTGGAAGTGTGGTCGTAATCGGTATTACATGAGGGCATTTGGTTTGTGCCGAATTTGTTTTCGTGAACTCGCCGGACGCGGAGAAATTCCTGGTGTTAAAAAAGTAAGCTGGTAAACGTATCCTATGATGACAGATCCAATTTCTGACATGCTGACACGTATTCGTAACGCTTCTATGGTTAAGAAGCGAGTGATTGAATTACCGTTTTCAAAAATCAAATTTGCTATTGCTAAGATTTTAGAAAGCGAGAAATACGTTAGTAATGTAGAAAAGTTCGAAGACGGAAATAAGCCGATGCTACGCCTCGAGCTGATATATGATGGTACGAATTCACCGGCAATATCATCAGTGCAACGAATTAGTAAGCCTGGACGACGCATTTACATGAAAGCAAATGAATTGCGAAGGGTACAATCTGGATTTGGCTTTGCTATCGTCTCAACTCCGAATGGTTTAATGACTAGTAATGAAGCTCGAAAGCGCCGACTCGGCGGTGAGGTAATTTGTGAAGTCTATTAATGTATGTCTAGAATCGGTAAAAAAATTGTGCCAATTCTGCCTGGCGTTACGGTTGATCTCAAAGAGAATCAGGTAGTTGTTAAAGGTCCAAAGGGTGAATTGACTCTGGAATTAAATCCAAGAGTCAGGGTTGAAATACAGACTATCGAGGGCACTGATGCTCTTGTTGTTACCCCGGTTGATATAGCGGAAGATAAAGCTATCTGGGGCACGATGCGATCTCACTTGATGAATATGGTTCAAGGTGTCACCGAAGGCTGGTTAAAGGCACTAGAGCTCAACGGAGTTGGGTTCAAAATGAATCTATCAGGCAAGATTCTAAAATTGAGTTTGGGATTTTCTCATGATATTGATTATAACATTCCAGAAGGGATTGAAGTCTCAATTGAAAATAACATTTTAAGTATTCGTGGGGCTGATCGCCAGATGGTTGGTCAGGTCGCAGCTGAAATTCGAGCATTAAAAAAGCCAGAACCTTACAAGGGTAAAGGATTTCGTTACACTGACGAGGTTATCCGCCGCAAGGTTGGTAAGGCGGCTAAATCAGATTAAAGTATATGGATATTAAGTTAAAAAGACGTCAAGCAGCGCAGCGTTCGAAACGAACACGAGCGCAAATCAAAGGGACATCAAAACGTCCTCGTCTTTGCGTTTTTCGCTCACTTAAACATATCTCAGTTCAGCTGATTGATGATGCCGCTGGCAAGACATTGGTCGCTTCTTCAGATTTAACGATCAAAAAAGCGGGTAAAAAGGGGGTTGAGGTCGCTGCCTTGGTCGGAACCGAAGTTGCTAAAAAAGCAACAGACGCAGGAATTTCTAGCGTAGTTTTTGATCGTGGTCCGTATAGATACCACGGTCGAATCAAGGCGTTAGCTGAGGCTGCTCGTGAAGGAGGCCTGAAATTTTAATCTTGATTATGCCTGATGAAAATACAACGATAAAGAAGAGCCGTCGAGGCGCTGCCGATCGTCGCGCCAGACCGAAGGGGCGTCGTCGAGGACAGCAGCGTGAACAACGAGAGTTTGAGCAAAAGATTCTCGAACTTTCACGCGTGACTCGTGTGACGAAAGGTGGAAAGCGTATGCGTTTCCGTACCTGTCTTATCATTGGTGATAGAAAGGGTCGTGTTGGCATCGGAGTTGCTAAAGGTGCTGACGTGGCAATATCAGTTGAAAAGGCTTTTCGTCAGGCAAAAAAGAATCTTATCAACGTATCTTTGGTAGATGGAACTTTCCCTCACGCTGTGAGGATGAAATATGGAGCTGCTAGTATTCTATTAAAACCGGCTCCTGAGGGTACTGGATTAAAGTCTGGTGGAGCTATTCGTCTGGTGTTGGAACTTGCCGGCGTACCAAACGCTGTCTCAAAGATTCTGGGTTCAAATAATAAAATTAACAATGCTAAGGCAACTTTTGAAGCGCTGAAGAGCATGAAACAGGTTGAGTCACCAAAGAAGGGTATTGAAAAGAAAAATCAGCAGGGTACACCAAGGGTAAAAGTAGAGGAAAGACCGGCTGAATAATCAAAATTTGCTCGGCAGTAACTAATCAGGCTGGGCCCGAGCAGAAGAAGACACTACCACAATAAAAAAATAATTAGCATATGGCCATCACGCTACATAATTTATCACCGAGTAAAGGTAAGAAGTCCAAGAAACGAATTGGGCGTGGTTTAGGATCGACTGGTCGTACATCAGGGCGTGGACAGAAAGGTCAAAAAGCTCGAGCGGGTGCTAGTGGCTTCCAAAGATTGGGCATGCGTAAATTAATGCTGGCCACACCAAAATTACGAGGTTTTAGATCTCAAAATGAAAAAAATGCCATTGTCAATTTAAGCGATCTTGCCAAAGCTTTTAAAAAAGGTGAAGTGGTTACACCGAAAGCTTTAATGACTAAGAAATTAATCTCAACAGCTAAGAACGGAGTAAAAATTCTAGGTGTCGGTGAGATTGCGGAAGCATTGCAAATTCAAGGCTGTGCTGTATCTAAAACAGCGGCAGAAAAGATAATAAAAGTTGGAGGCAATATCCAAGCTCAATAAAGAGTATGGAAACATTCAAACGAATTTGGAAGATCAAAGAGCTACGTAATAGTTTGCTTTATATCATTTTTGCGCTAACGATTTTTCGTATCGCAGCCCATATTACGGTCCCTGGTATTGATGCGGCTGGGTTGGACTCAGCTTTGAACTCAAATCAGTTCCTTGGGCTCTTGAATATGTTTTCAGGTGGTACGCTACAGAATTTTTCTGTGGTCGCTTTAGGTGTAGCTCCATACATTACTTCATCAATTATTTTCCAGCTATTGGGCATGATTTTTCCGCAGATGGAGGAAATGCAAAAAGAGGAGCACGGACGGCAGAGAATCAACCAGTGGACTCGCTACGCAACAGTCCCTCTGGCCCTTTTACAAGCTTATGGAATTATTGCATTGTTTCGTCAGCAGGGATTTGGCACAACAGGAGCTTTCGAACTAGAAGGTTTTTCATTGATCGCTGCCATGGTCACCATGATGGCCGGTACAATTTTCTTGATGTGGATTGGCGAGCTGATTTCGGAACGCAATATCGGCAATGGTATTTCCATCATGATTTTAGCTGGTATTATTGCCGGTTTTCCTGGATTCATCCAACAAACAGCTTCAACCTATACTTCAAATGAGCTATTTAATTTAATTCTATTCGTGATCCTAACTGTCGTGACGGTGCTGACAGTCGTTGTCGTTAACGAAGGGCAGAGAAATATCCCGGTACAATACGCACGAGGCGTTAGGGGCATGACCACACAAAAAATATCTTCACATTTGCCGGTCCGAGTTAACATCGGAGGTATGATTCCAATCATCTTCGCTGTTTCAGTTATTGTTTTCCCGCCGTTAGTAGCCCAGTTCTTTTCTGAAGCTCGAACCCAATTCTTGCGTGATGCTTCGAAGTTTATTCTTGAGCTTTTTGGGAATAGCTTGTTTTACGGTGTACTTTACTTCGTCCTAGTTTTTGCTTTTACATATTTTTATGCAGCTGTTGTTTTCAAGCCAGAAAATATTGCTGAGAACCTGCAAAAGCAAGGCGGATTTATTCCAGGTATTCGACCGGGTGAACAGACAGCTAATTACCTGAACTGGGTCAAAAATCGTATTTTGCTGACCGGAGCTGGTTTCCTTGGCATGATTGCGGTGATGCCGTTGATAGTTCAAGAGATTACCGGTAGTCCAAATCTAATTGTTGGCGGGGCCTCGATTCTTATCATCGTTGCGGTTGTAATTGACATCGTTAAACAGATTGAATCCCAAATTACGATGAGACGATACGAAGGTTAGAAAAGGTAAAAATTCTAAAAAAGGGGCTTTATAGCCCCTTTTATTGTCACTTTAATTATTCCTATAGCCTGCTATACTGGGATAGTAATGAAAGTAAAAACTATGCAAAATAAAATATTAATCTTAGGCCCTCAGGGGAGCGGTAAGGGGACACAAGCGGTCAGATTATCTCAGAAATTGAAGTTACCGGCTCTTTCTATGGGGCAGTTGCTTCGTGATGAAATCGCTACTGGCAGTGAGCTTGGCAAAGAAATTGATGAAATCATCCATGGCGATCGTCCTTTAGTGCCAGATTATATGGCACTTGATGTTTTGAAGAAGCGGCTTGAACAGAAAGATACCGAGCGTGGGTATATTCTTGACGGCTATCCTCGAACCATGGAACAGTACGAGATGTATAAAACCTTTGATATCCCAACAGCTGTCATGGTTATTGATGTTCCGCGTGAGGAATCGTTGAAGCGTTTGAATAAACGTGCAGAAATTGAAGGTCGGTCTGACGATACACCGGAACTGATTAACCGCCGTCTAGAACTTTATCATGAAGAAACAGAGCCAGTGATTGAAACGTATAGGCAAGAAGGAATTTTGCATGTAGTCGATGGAGTTGGTGAAATGGAAGAGGTCGAGCAGCGGGTCAATGACGCGCTAGAGATTTAATTATGGTTAAGAAAAAGACAAAAGATGAGATTGATAAGCTCCGTCGAGGTGGCAAATTATTGTCACAAGCACTTCAGGCTGCAGTTGATGCTGTTAAACCTGGCGTAACAATGATTCAGCTCGACGAAATCGCCACCAAGGTTATTGAAGATGGTGGTGGTAAGCCATCGTTTCGAGGGTATAAAGGTAGCGGCAAAGAACCGTTTCCTTCAACTTTGTGCATATCAAGAAATAATGAGGTCGTTCATGGTCTCGGTACTCGTGACACAGTGCTTAAAGAAGGGGATGTCGTTGGTCTCGATGTTGGTTGTTGGTTTGACGGCCTGTGTACTGATATGGCTGTAACCGTTCCAGTTGGCAGTATCAGTAAAGAGCGTTTGTCATTACTTCGAATCACACGTGATGCGCTAATGGCTGGCGTTGATGCGGCTCGAGTCGGCAATACAATTCAAGATATCGGAGCAGCGGTTGAAGATGTAATTGATCAAAAAAAGTACGGCATCATTAAGGCTTTAGTCGGTCACGGGGTTGGCTATGCCGTTCATGAAGACCC
>JBDRDZ010000085.1:0-2989 GCA_043820165.1 Patescibacteria group bacterium | reverse complement strand
GTTTCTAAACTCGCTAACGAGTTTAGAAGTGTCATCCCCGATCCAGTCGGGGATCCACAAATAGTAGATTCCCGCCTGCGCGGGAATAACAACACAGTTGTCAAATTGCCGCGACCGCTTATGGACAAGCCGAATTTTGACTTCTCTTTCTCTGGTTTAAAAACTGCCGTTTTGACCCATGTAAAAAAGCTTACGGCTGACGGTTTAGGACTTACGACTGATCAAAAAGCCGAAATTTGTTGGGCTTTTGAAGAGGCAGTAGCTGATGTTCTTTGCGCTAAAGCTATTAAGTGCGCAAGGCAATATCGACCGAAAGGATTGATATTGGCTGGTGGGGTTGCTGCTAACTGTAGATTACAAGAGGAGCTAAAAAATCGTCTTGATAAATACAATCAAGAAGTCGAGGGCAAACATCAAATCAGTTTTTATTTACCGGACCAAGGTATGACCGGCGACAACGCGGCAATGATTGGTCTGGCGGCTTATTATCATATTCTCAAAGGCGACAAATACGACCTATTGAATTCCACTGTTGATTCAAACCTCACTCTCTGAAATAAAAAAAGCGGGCACAGCACATGTGCCCGCAAGCGGAAGTAGTCCACTGGTTGGTGTCTATCAGTTGCAGCCTGCTCTGATTGCGGCCAGTATTGCTTTTGCCCGGGCGTTGGGGTCGGGGAATCCTGGCATCTGATCGGATACGATGATGTTCGGTGGCAAATCTAACACTCCCAATCCTCTGAAATTGACGACTTGCAGTCTTGTCGTGTGAGTCGTCAGGAAGATGATCCTTTTCCGCGATGCTGGCGGGAGACTTCTGCAAAGATTGAGAATCGGTCCGATGTCGACAGCCAGGGGATCGGCATAGATCACGTACCATTCATCTTGGCTATCGGTGGTAGCCCAGATTTCGCTGGCGAGGGCACACCAGCAAGGAGACGCAACTACGGTTAGGTCAGGTGCAAGTGAGTAGAGCTGGTCAGCGAGATGTTGTGATTCCTCATCGTTAATCATTAAGATGTTAACAAGCGACATCTTCTCATCACTCCCTTGGTTGTTTGGTCTGCTTGGTATTTTCTGCTATCATAGCTATAGCAAATAGACGAAAAAAAATCAAGTCTAATGTCAAAAATATTCAACAAAAATTGGCAACACTCCTCAACTACACGGATCTTTAACACGGATTGACGCAGATGAAAACATTTAAAAAAAACTGGGAACATTTCGAGACGGAATCAAAACTCTACGATCGTTGGGAGAAGTCTGGATATTTTAAACCGGAGGTAAACTCGGGTGGTGAGCCCTTCGTTATTCCCATTCCGCCACCGAATGTTACTGGCAAACTTCATATCGGCCATGCTTATGGCACGACATTGCAAGACCTAATGATTCGCTATCATCGCTTGCTTGGTGATGCATCACTTTATATTCCTGGTATGGATCACGCCGGCATTGCGACTCAAACCGTTGTTGATAAGAAACTTCGCAAAGAAGGCATTAACAAAAATGAACTTGGACGAGAAAAATTTGTTGAAGAAGTTTGGAAATGGAAAGAGGAGTATGGCGGAAAAATTCTCGAGCAACTTCGAGCCATTGGAGCCTCCTGTGATTGGGACCGGGAACGCTTTACTCTTGACGAGGGTTTAACCCTCGCAGTCAACGAAGCCTTTTTACACCTCTACAACAAAGATTTGATATATCGCGGGGAGTACATTGTAAACTGGTGTCCAAAGTGCGGCACAGCCATTGCTGATGACGAAGTTGAACACCAGACGCAAAAAGCAAAACTCTATTATTTTAAATACGACAAAAATTTTCCGATCACTATTGCAACAACCCGGCTGGAAACCAAGTTCGGCGATACTGCTGTTGCCGTTAATCCCAGCGATGATCGCTACAAAGAATTTATTGACAGGGAATTTGAAATTGATCTGGACGGCGTCAAGCGAACTATCAAAGTTATCGCCGACAGAGCTGTCGATAAGGAATTTGGTACCGGTGCTGTTGGTGTGACGCCGAGTCACTCAATGATTGACTGGAAAATGGCGGAAGATCATGGTTTGTCGAAAGTAAAAGTTATCGATGAACATGGGCGAATGACCGCTGAGGCTGGCCAGTACGAAGGGATGAAAGTTTTAGAGGCGCGCGAGAAATTAGTTGATTATCTAAAATCAGCAGATTTGTTGGAAAAAGAAGAAGAAATTGAAAATAATTTATCAATTTGCTACCGCTGTTCTTCGGCGATCGAACCGCTGCCTTCACTCCAATGGTTTGTCAAAATGAAGCCGTTAGCAGAGAAGGCAAAAGAAGCGGTAAAGAGCGGGGAAATCGAAATAATTCCCAAGCGTTTCGAGAAGGTTTATTTTCATTGGCTCGATAACATCCGTGACTGGTGCATCTCACGTCAACTTTGGTGGGGACATCAGATTCCGATCTGGTATAAAAATGGTGAGATCTATTGTGGTTTATCCGCTCCTGATGGTGATGATTGGAAACAAGACGAGGATGTATTGGATACTTGGTTTTCTTCGGCACTTTGGCCGTTTAGTACTTTGGGTTGGCCCAATGAATCATCAGCCGACTATCAAAAATTTTATCCGACGACAGTTTTAGAAACTGGTTATGATATTTTGCCCGTTTGGGTTGCTAAAATGATAATGATGGGGCTTGAATTGACCGGGAAAATTCCATTTAAAACAGTTTATTTACACGGTCTAGTCCGCGATGAACACAATCGAAAGATGTCTAAATCTCTCGGTAATTCTTTGGATCCGTTAGATCTGATCGCAAAATATGGAACTGATGCATTGCGCGTGGCTTTAGTTGTAGGCGCGACTCCCGGTCAGGATATGGCAGTCGGCGAGAATAAAATTAAAGGTTATCGCAACTTCACAAATAAAATTTGGAACGCTTCTCGATTTGTCTCACTACGGGTTACTGAAGGTGATTTGCAGAGCGGAGAATTGGGTGAAGCAAAATTGTCTGATCT
>JBDRDZ010000084.1:0-6818 GCA_043820165.1 Patescibacteria group bacterium | reverse complement strand
AATTCTGCCCCGCTTTTTTGGAGTTCGTAAAAAATTGTGATCATCAATAATCACATCATAAATTATATCATAAAAATTGAATAATAACTGAGGGAAAAAGATATTTATCCCGACTTGTTCGGGGTTTTATGATAATATGACGTTTATATGCAAAACATCGAAGATAGGCTTGATCGCCTTAAAAAAGAACTCGAAAACATCAAAAAACGTAATCAACGCGTCGAAGGTGATAAAGCCTGGGAAGTGAGTACTTTTCGCAAACTCTTAATCACCATCATCACCTACATTATTGCTTCCCTGGTTTTATACATGATTGATGTCAAGAATTTTTACCTTGGTGCGTTAGTACCAACTGTTGGCTATCTGCTTTCAACATTAACAATCCCGATCATTAAAAAATGGTGGCTAAGACGCAAATAGATTTATGGATCCACAAAAACAAAAAAATTTCTGCTGAGATCGGCTATGATTTAGACGATATCAATAATCTAACTGAGGCAAATTTGGGACTCGGCTGTGGTAATCCGACGGCTCTGGGCGAGATCAAAGAAGGCGACGTTGTTTTGGACTTAGGTTGCGGCGCCGGCTTTGACACTTTCCTGGCCCAAAGAAAGGTCGGTGAGAGCGGCAAGGTCATCGGCGTGGATATGACACCTGAGATGCTTATTAAGGCTCGAGGCAACGCGGAGAAACTTGAAGTCAGCAACGTTGAGTTCATCTTAGGCGATATTGAAGACTTGCCAGTCGAGGATGATAGTATCGATGTTGCCATCAGCAATTGCGTCATTAATCTAGCACCAGATAAAGAAAAAGTCTTTCAGGAAATCTACCGAGTTTTAAAGCCAGGCGGTAAACTGTTTGTTTCTGATATCGTTCTGCTCGGTGAATTGACACCGGAACAACTAGCTGATGAAAAACTACTCACCGGCTGTGTCGCTGGTGCTTTACCCAAGGCTGACTATCTAAAAATCATCTCGGACGCCGGATTGCACTTCGAGATCATGAAAGAAAACACCGAGATTAGTAAAACTCAATATCAAGGCATTAATCTCGAGAGTATCAGCCTCAAAGCCTGGAAATAATTTATGAAAATCATTTCACTCAACACCTACGGCGGCCATGTTTTTGAACCGCTGATGAAATTCATTAAAGAACAAAGCGCTGATACCCAAGTTTTTTGTTTTCAGGAGATGGTTAGCAGTCAGGATCCCAGGGCCGGCACCGAAGACGTTGGTTGGCGGTTAGATTTGTTCGAGCAGATACAAAAAATTCTACCTGATTTCAAAGTTAATTTTGTACCGACTCAGGAAAATTTTAAAACCAAGCCAGAAATTAACGGGCCCTCAAAAATCGGCAATGCAATTTTTTACCATAAAAATTTAGAAATCACCGATCAGGGCGACTTTTACATTTGCCACAGCTATAACAGTTTTAACGGCAAAGACTACGCGACGCTCGGACACAACACAGTCTGGATCAAAACAGAAAATAATGATCAGCCCCTAATTATTTGTTGCGTGCACGGCAACTCCGAACCGGCTGACAAATTGGACTCACCAATGCGCATTGAACAGTCAAAAAAAATTCTTGACTTTCTAAAAGATCATGATTGCGCCAAGGTCATCATGGGTGACTTCAATCTTTTCCCCGAGACTGAGAGTATCAAAATGTTTGAGCGGAGCGGATTTCGCAATCTGATCACAGAATACGAGATTAAAAACACTCGCGGCTCAAAAATGCGCCAGCTTTTCCCTGAATACGAACATGGGCCGTACGGCTTCCAAAACTACGCCGACTTCACTCTTGTGACGCCTGATCTCAAAATCGATAGCTTCGAAGTGCCTGACGTACCAATTTCTGATCATCTGCCGATGATTCTTAAGTTGGCAATTTAATATCAAAATGCAACCTGATTTGCATATGCAACTTAGGTTGCATTTTTTGCTAGACAAAATAGGCTCCTTTCTGCTAAGGTCGGTCTACAAGTTCACAAGGAGGCCCTAATGCCGTTGCCCGAAGACCTAATCGTCGAGTTGAATGCCCTCGATGACCCCGCCATCTATGCATCCCTCGCGGACGCAGCTGAAGCGGAGGAACGCGGAGAAAAAGACCCCTACAGACACCTTCGCCGCTGGCTCGAGCTCAACTCCAAGTGGGAACCGGATCCCGCATGGGTCATCGACTGCATTAGCAAGGCGGTCAACGTCAGCCTTGTGCGACAGGCCCAGCGCGCCATCAAGATTCGCGCCCTGCGCGATCGCATCAAGGAGCTGCCGCGCGAGTGAACTTCACCACGCCCCTTCCCTACCTCGCCGCTCACCGGTTCGTCCGGTTGGCGGTGATTTAATTTAAACGAACGACTTTCGCCGGTCGTTTAAATTATCTATACCTATCAAAGAAATTTCTGTTGCCTATTTCGATGTATTTTGGATGAAAGGTTCCCCCACTCCAACTAATCTCAGCAAAATACTCGCCAGAGAACTGATCATAAACATCAATCGTTGTGCCATATTGTGGCAATTCATAAAGTCTAACGAATGGTACGTCGTCAGGATCAGCGTCAGGATTTTCGCTTAAATATTCTTGCTTAACAGCCTCCTGAACACTGACTGTTATCTCAACATCTTTCCAGACAGTAGTGGTACGATCATACCAAGTGTCATCAACTAATTCGAGCACTGTTATATCTTGCTGGCACATCGGACCACAGCCTTTCAACTCAAGTATGACATATTCATGATCACCAGAAATAAAAACTGCAATCGTTCCATCACCATCCAAAGTAAGAGGCGAAAACTTAAGATAATAATTTTCTTCATCAACTAAATCAACTCCTTCTTCTCGTTCCTGGGCAGGAAATGGTAAATACTTTTGCGGGATAGCATAATAATAATTTAAAACGCTCATCTTACTTTCCGTAGGTACAACGACTGGTTGATCAGTAACAATCGGATCAATTGTCAGATCGCCAACTTTCTCTGTTGGTTCTGGTTCGCCGATGATCAATTCAGGGATCTCCTCTTGCTGTTTACAGCCTGCACCAACGATGACAAATATCATGGCAACAATCAAAAAATATTTCATAAGACATATATTATTTTCGTGATATAATCTATAAATAAAGTATATCTCCTATGAAACAAACCGTCTATTACAAAATTGCCTTCGGGATAACCTTGGCCGGAGTGCTTTTTTCTGGCTATATGAGCGGCATCAAGTTCTTAAGTGATACCTGCGCCTTCAATGAACCTTGCCCATATTTCTTAGGGTTTCCAGCCTGCTACTTCGGCTTTGCCATGTTCTTGGCATTATTTTTAATCACAACCTACGCTTTTGCAAAAAAAGTAAAAGAAAGTTGGCCAAAAACTGCAAATCTGATTGTCGCCTTGATGGGAACACTTTTTGCCGGCTATTTCACAGCGAATGAGCTTCCTGATGTTTTGTCTGGCGTCGCCGAAGGTTACAGTCTTGGCCTTCCGACCTGTTCATACGGCTTGATCTTTTTTGTCGCTATTCTGATCCTGAGTGCAATCCCGATTAAGAAGAAATAGCATCCACAGCAAACATAATAAATCGTTGTGAGAACAGCGATTTTTTTATATAATTGAATCAAATTCAGCCCATGCTTATAAAAAGCAAAGCACTCGTGTTAGGCTTGTCAGTATTTTTTCTTGTTCTGACCTTTTTAGCATTTTATTCATACTCGCAACTGTCATCTGTATTTGAGCCCGAAGAGGCTTATGCAGCCAGCATCACCTGGGACGGTGGAGGGGATACTGGCTCATGTGGAGCAGGAAATGAAAATAATTGGTCATGCGCTACCAACTGGGTTGGCGATGTCGCTCCTGGATCTGGTGATATCGCTATTTTTGACGGCACAAACACGAAGGATGCCGCCATCGATGCCAGTTTTGCAGGATCAGTTGCTGGGATTGATATCAACTCTGGATACACTGGAACAATTACGCAAGCAAGATCGCTGACTGTCGGGGCGTCAAACTATGCCCAGGACGATGGTGCTTTTATTGGCGGGACTCAACAAATCGATTTGAATGGTACCTTTACCATGACCGGAGGAACATTCACTGCAACATCAGGAGATTTTAATATCCAAGGGACTCTAAACACATCGGCTGGAGGAACATTTAATCATAATGATGGTACAGTGATTGCCGATGGCGTAAGTTATCAAAATTGGGACGTAAATTCAACGATTACGTTTTATAACTTTAAACTTGAAACGACTAATACCATTCGAGTTCAAACAAATGATTTTTGGTATATCAACAATGATTATTATCACACCACCGGCTATTTAAATGATTCTGCGGGGTCTGAAATATATTTATTGGGCGATCTAACCATCGGTGCAGCTAGTGGCAACCTATCAGCCGACATGACACTTTCCGGCACTGGCGTTCAAAACATCACACAAAACAACACTAACTCCCTACGAAATGATCTTACTATCAGCAAATCCAGTGGTTCAGTTGAACTTCAAACAAACCTTGAATTTGCCAGTGGAACTTTCCGAATGCAAGGCAGCACACTTAATACGAACGATCACAACATTCATACTGCAGCTACCAATTGGCACACTGGAGGCACAATAAATATGGGTAGTGGTGAATTTTCTACAAACCAATGGAGCGCCTTGTATATCCAAGGCGCTACGGCTGTTTTTAATGCCGGATCTGGCGATATGTATGTGGCCTACATGAATGTGCAATCCAATGCAACTTTTAACGCTCCAACTGGCACGTTATATCTGTATTACAATATCAATAATATTGGTGGCAATTTTAATCATAACGACAGTACTGTTGAAATAGTTCAAGACAGTCATTTTAATTTTTACTTAAACACAACAATTAATTTTTACAATCTCACCATCAATAAAACATCAAATGCCTCTAATATAATTTGGGATGCAGACGAAACGGTGATAGTTGAAAATGACCTTCTTATGTCTGTTGGCAACATTGCGACAACAGGAACGCTGCAAGCTCAAGGAGATGTAACTATCGATCCGACATTCGGCACGATTGCACCACCGATTACCTTCACTGGCAGCAACACGCAAAATCTTGATCTGACCGGCGCGACTGATATTTGGAACTCGGATATGATCATCAGCAAAAGCGGCGGCTCAGTTATACTCGCTTCTGATCTGGTCATGGACGGTACTGATCAAGATGTGATCATCAATACCGGTACCCTCGATGCTTCGGCTAGTGACTATGACATCACTCTGGGTGGAAATTGGACCAATAATGACACATTTACAGCTCAAAACGGAACCGTCACGATCATTAATTCCGGAGCAACCACCACTTTTACAGGTGATACTGATTTTTATAATCTGGCCTGCACAACTACTGATAAAGATTTGAATTTTACAGCTGGGTCGACCACTGGCGTTGCCGGCGCTTTGACTCTAACCGGAACATTTGGCAGTGAAATAACCCTACGCAGCACCGTCGATAGCAGTCCTTGGTATCTCAATGCGACCGGTACAACCAGTGTATCTGACGTTGACGTTAAAGATTCTGACGCTTCCGGCGGTATCATAATCGCTCCAACGAGCTGGATCGATACTGGTAATAACTTCAATTGGGTAGCGTCAGCGACAACTAGATCAAAAGCACCGGTTTTGGTCAAGGAAGCGGCCGTCGTTATCAACGACAATGATTCTTGCACGCCAAGTCCCAACGTCACCTTACGTCTTTTTGCCCTAAACGCTTTGGAAATTCTGGTTTCTGAATCAAATCTTTTTACCGGCACGCAATGGCAGGAGTTCATTCCGACTTCGCTCGATACTGATCCGCTGCCTTTTATGGATGTTGATTGGACTTTAAGCGACGAAACAGCCACCAACCAGACGATCTATACAATTTTCAGAAGCAGCACGGAAAATCAATCGGAAGTTGTTAAAGATAGTATCCAACTGCTGCCCGGAGTCGAATGTCACCCAGAACCAGCTCCAGAACCTGAGCCGGATGATATTATCGATGATATTAGTCTGATCAACGACGGCGACCTTATCCAATCACCTTCATACCCAACTTTATCCTATGTCGAAGCTGATACCAGGAAACCTGTTCTAAATGACAAAATATTTTACACCTGGATCGATACTTTGAGTACGGTAAAAACTGTGATCGATTCTATTATCCCGTTATATAAAATTGGCGCTCCACTGTTACCAAAACCAGGCGTGACATTAATCAAGATCCAAAGCCTACCCTACATCTACATTTCCACGGCCAATCCAAACGACCCGACTCAAACTGTTTTACGCCGAATCACCGACGATTCAATTACAGCTATGATCTTCGGTGAAGACTGGAAAGATTACGTTCTCGAGATCCCATCAATCCTCTTCTCTAAATTCCTTTTTGGTGAAGTCATCAATAGCGCTGGTGATATTATTATCGATACCAGTCAGATGAAGAAAGTTGAGGATTTGCACGAATGAAAAACTCCCAGCCATTGGCTGGGAGTTTTTTTAAAAATCTTTTGTTTCGGTAATTGGAAATCCGGCTTCCGTTAATATCTCAATCATCTTTTGCTTAGCTTCCGATGGTTCATCTTTGCCAAAATCCATTACTAAACGATAACCATTATCACCAAGATATATTTTGGCTTCCATTTCATGGCTTTCGCCTGTCGCATCTTTAAAAGCTAGCTCGACAACACCATGAGCACGTTCTAAATCCTGACCATGAATTTTAAACTTATCAAGATTATCACCCAATAGCTGCTGGGCCGATTCATTAGCTCGGTCCTTCAGAGCCCTGTATTCACGAGCTAATTCC
>JBDRDZ010000083.1:0-2946 GCA_043820165.1 Patescibacteria group bacterium | reverse complement strand
GAAACAAAAAGCATCGAAATCATAATGATGACTGACGTCGTAGCTTTAATTGAATTTTTAAAAGGATCGATCCTCCGGAGAACGCTAAGTATAGCCGTATTCATAATTAAATAAAAAATTAGTAAAATTCGGGGCAATTATATGCAATTTAGGAAAATAAAACAAGTTAGATATCCTCTCAAAATTAAATCTCCGCAATGGTTGGCGGAGATTTTGGTCTTTTATTTTTTATACGTGCCGACAACTTGGTAGCCGGATAATATTTCTGCTGCATGTTCTCCGAAGAATTCTGCAGAAAGTTCTTGACCGGCATCATGACCTTTATGTCTGCCGTTGATAAAAACCGTGCTCATATCATAAACCTTCCCGTCAACCGCCGTATAAGCCGGTTGGCCATTCTGGCCGTTATATTGAGCTAAAGTTTCGGCCGTAAAAATCGGAAGTGTATTTTCTACATTTACAGAATCACGCGTGATCCAATCATGAACGAATTCAATATAAAGACCGCCAACCAGAATTAACGAATAGGCAAGGATCAATAAAATAGCCGTTGTTTTATTCCAAACTCGCCAGCGCTTGAGCGATAAGTGAACTGCCCAGCCTGTATGCGCACAAAAAGCAACGAGCCCGATTGGAAAAAGAATGTTTAAATGAAGTGATCTAGCTAGTTCGGTATTAATTAAACCTTTAGTCATGCCGTAGCCGGAAATTGCAAAGAGCATGACCACACAAAGCATTGTCCAGGCAGCAAAACGATCGAGTTTAGTAATTAGGTAGTTGATGTTTTTTGGCATAATAAATATTTTTCATATTCATGATATCAAAAATAATATTTTTTCATAAGCCGTTCATCAACCTTTGGCTCTTTACAGAAGATTGATCTACTGCTATGATTGCGCCTCAATCCTTATGATTTATGGAATTTAGAAATATTGCCATTATCGCCCACGTCGACCACGGTAAAACCACTTTGGTCGACGCTATGCTCAAACAATCGGGCACTTTTTCTGATCACGACATTATCGAGGATCGTGTTATGGATTCCAATGAATTGGAAAAAGAACGCGGTATCACTATTTACGCAAAAAATACAGCAATTTTACTTGGTGACATTAAAGTTAATATTGTTGATACTCCTGGTCACGCCGACTTTGGTTCCGAAGTAGAGCGAGTTTTACGCATGGTTGATTCAGTATTATTGTTGGTCGACTCTTTTGAAGGACCGATGCCGCAAACGAAATTTGTTTTGCGAAAGTCGTTAGCTCTAGGTTTGAAACCTATTGTGATTTTAAACAAGATTGACAAGCCAATGGCCCGACCGGACGAGGTCTTGAATGAGGTTTTTGATCTTTTCGTGGAGTTGGGCGCTACCGAGGAACAATTAGATTTTCGTCACATTTATTGTAATGCCAAACAGGGGATTGCCAAAACTGATCTTGCTGATGCCGGAGAGAACCTCCAGCCGTTGTTTGATTTAATTCTGGAGTCTGTTCCATCGGCACCGCACAACATCGGAGTCTCGATGCGTATGCAGCCAGCTAATTTAGCTTATGATAACTATCTGGGTCGATTGGCAGTTGGTCGTGTTTACGAAGGTAAAGTAAAAAGCGGTATGAAAGTAACGGTTATCTCTCCGGACGGCCAGCGCCGCCAGGAAAAGATCACCAAACTTTTTACTCACCGAGGCTTGCAAAAAGTTGCCGTTGAGGAAGCGGAAGCAGGAGATATCGTCCAGATCGCTGGTATTCCCGATATCTATGTTGGGGATACGATTGCAGAAGATCCACAAGCGGTTGCTCTGCCGACGATTGATATCGATCCGCCGACTTTGAAAATGGACTTTATTGTCAACAACTCACCGTTTGCCGGTCGTGAAGGTACTTTGGTGACTTCGCGCCAGATTAGAGAGCGTTTGGAAAAAGAGCTTGAAATCAACGTCGGGTTAAAAGTTGAGTTTCCAGAAAATAGTGATGTTTTTACAGTCAGCGGTCGCGGTGAGATGCATATAGCAATTTTAATTGAACAAATGCGCCGTGAAGGTTTTGAATTACAAGTCAGTCATCCGAGGGTGATTCTTAACGACAATCAAGGCGTTCAAGAAGAACCAATCGAAATCGTCGTTATTGATGTACCAGATGATTTGGTCGGAACAGTGATTGATAAGCTTAGTCGTCGCAAAGGGGAGATGCAGAAGATGCAAAGCACCAACGGTTCAACTCGATTAGAATATTTGATTCCAACTCGAGGCCTCTTGGGTTATCGTATGGAGTTTATTACAGATACTAAGGGCGAGGGCATGATTTCACATCAATTTTCTCATTACGCACCGCTTAAAGGTGAAATTAATCGTCGAGTCACCGGTTCGATTATTTCTGGTTTTGATGGGGTGACAACTGCTTATGCTTTGGACACTTTGCAAGATCGCGGACCACTATTTGTTGGTGCTGGTACAGAGGTATACGAAGGTATGATCATCGGCATGAGTATGAAAGAAAACATGACGGTTAATCCGATCAAAGGTAAAAAATTGACCAACATGCGCTCCTCTGGTGCGGACATGTCGATTAAGCTCACGCCGCCTTTGGACATGAACTTAGACCGAGCCCTAGAATACATTGCCGAGGATGAATTAGTGGAAGTGACACCAGAAAATGTTCGTATTCGCAAACGCTATTTAAAAGAATTTGAGCGCAAACGCCACGGCGTCGCTTAAAAAAACACCCGACTCGGTCGGGTGTTTTTTTAAAATAGTTTTTTAAGCTGCAATGACGATCTCGACACCTTCAACTCGTTCGCCCTCTTTTTGGACAGCGACTTGGGCAGCTCTTTGTGCTTCTGGATCACGCCAAGCCTCAGACATTCCGATGTTTTTATCTCGAGATGTCTTGATCACCTCTCCAAGCGCCCGGGCGTGCAAGTTTGCATAGACAACTTGTTGAGGGTTAC